>JAJTBK010000371.1 GCA_021286965.1 Comamonadaceae bacterium
GTCGCGGTGCAGTGCCGACGACAGCACGCTGGGCGCGCCCTCCAGCCCCAGGTCGCGCTGCAGGCGCTCGACCAGCCAGGCACCGCCCGAGGCGACGCCCACCAGGCGCGTGCCCGGTGCCATCAGCGCACGCACGCCGCGCAGCAGCTCGCGGTACAGGGCCTCGGCGTCGAGCACCAGGCTGCCAGCCTGGGCCACGGGGGGCGAACTCGGGGGAACACTCATGCAAGACTCCTCAAAAACTGTTCCAGGATGATGCAGGCCGAAGCGGCGTCGGCATCGCGCGCGCCGCCCGCCAGGGCCTCGGTGGTGCTGTAGCGCTCGTCCACCTCGTACACCGGCAGGCCGAAGCGCGCATGCAGCTGGCGGCCGAATTTGCGCGCCCGCGCGGTGTTCTCGTGCGGCGCACCGTCAGGGTGGTAGGGCACGCCCACCACCAGCGCGTGCGGCTGCCACTCGCGGATGCGCTCGCCCGCCTGCACCAGGCGCGCCTCCTTGGCCTCGGTGCGGATGGTGGGCAGCGCCTGGCCGCGCCCGAGCAGGCGCGAGCCAAAGGCGACGCCCGTGCGCGCGTGGCCAAAATCGAAGGCCAGAAAGGATTGCCAGTGCGCGGGGACGGGAGGACGATCGGCGCCGCTCATGCGTGCCCCGCCTCGGGCGCGATCATCCAGCTTTGCAGCCCCAGCAGGGCCAGGGCGCGTTCGTAGCGCTCGCCCACCGGGGTGTCCAAAATCACGGCCTGGTCCGCGTCCACCGTGAGCCAGCTGTTGTCGGCCAGTTCCGCTTCGAGCTGGCCCTCGCCCCAGGAGGCGTAGCCCAGGGTGATGAGCACGCGCCGGGGGCCGGCGCCCTCGGCCAGGGCTTCGAGCACGTCCTTGGAGGTGGTCATCTCCAGCCCGCCAGGGATGGTCATGGTGGCGGCGTAGATGGATTCATCTGCCGGCTGTTCAGGCAGCACGATGGGGTCGTGCAGCACAAAGCCACGTTCGGTCTGCACCGGCCCGCCCTGCAGCACTGGCTGCTGGCTCAGATCGGCCCGCCCCAGGTTCAGATCCACCTTGCGAAAGAGTTTTTGCAGGCTGATGTCGGTCGGCTTGTTGATGACGAGGCCGAGCGCGCCGCGCTCGTTGTGCTCGCACAGGTAGACCACGCTGCGGGCAAAGGCCGCATCCTCCAGCCCCGGCATGGCGATGAGGAAATGGTTGGTCAGATTGATGGACGGGGGGGCAGCGGGCATGGGGGAATTTTAAGGCGACGCTGAAGAAGTCTCCGCGATGCGATGCGCTCCGGTTTGGGATGGGCTGCAAGACGCAAAGCGCAGCAATAGCCGTAGCTATTGCGAGCATTTGCAACGCCGCAGATCGCCCAAACCGGGGATGCGGCGCGCGCGAGGGGCTTTTTCAGCGTTGCCTAACGGCCCGGCCTGTCCCGGAAAACGCGAAGGGCCGCCCGCAGGCGGCCCTTCTGGGCGGGGTTGGGGGCAGGATGCAGGCCGCGTTAGGCCTGCGCCAGCTCCGCCGCCTTGGCCGCGTAGTGCTTGACCAGGCCCAGCAGCTCCTCGTCCGAGTAGGGCTTGCCCAGGTAGTGGTTCACCCCCAGCTCCATGGCGTGCTCGCGGTGCTTTTCGGCGATGCGCGAGGTGATCATGATGATCGGCAGATCGTGCAGCGCAGCGTCGCCCCGGATGTTGCGCGCCAGGTCGAAACCGTCCATGCGCGGCATCTCGATGTCCGACAGCACCACCGTCGGGCGCTCTTCCTGCAGGCGTTCGAGCGCCTGCAGGCCATCGGCCGCCAGGGCCACGCGGTAGCCTTCGCGCTGCAGCAGGCGCTGCGTGACACGGCGCACGGTGATGGAGTCGTCCACCACCAGCACCAGCGGCACCTGCGGCGCGGTGGGCTTGCTCGGCGCCACCTGCTGCGGCTGGGCAGCGCCATCGGCCGGCGCGGCCTCCAGGGCCACGGGCAGCAGGCGGCCCTGGGCACGCACGGCGTCGCCGTACACCGTGGCCAAGGCCACGGGGTTGTACACCAGCACCACGGCACCCGAGGCGAGCACCGACATCCCGGCCAGGCCCGGCAGGCTCGACAGCTGCGGCCCCAGGTTCTTGACCACGATTTCCTGGTTGCCCAGCACTTCATCGACGTGCATCGCCAGGCGCTGCGCAGCACTGCGCAGGATCACCACCGGACGCGTCTTGCCCGCCGTCTCCAGGCTGCGCGGCGAGGACTGCAGCAGCGCACCGGCCCAGAAGAAGGGCACGCTGCTCTGGCCGTCGCGGAACTCGCCGCTGCGGTAGGCTTGCTCAAGCTCGGCCACGGAGGTGCGGCGCACGATCTCCACCAGGTTGGCGGGCACGCCAATGGCCAGGTCGCCGCTGCGCAGCATCACCACCTGCGTCACCGCCGTGGTCAGCGGCAGCACCATGCGGAAGGTCGAGCCCTGGCCGCTGGCGGTTTCGGTCTCGATGCGCCCGCCCAAGGCGTTCACTTCGGAGCGCACCACATCCATGCCGATACCGCGCCCGGACAGGCCGGTGACCTCGGTCGCCGTCGAGAAACCGGGCATGAAGATGAGCTGCGCCGCATCGGCATTGCTCAGCTGCGCGTCGGCGGCGATGAGCCCCTGGGCCACGGCTTTTTCACGGATGCGCGCCAGGTTCAGGCCGGCGCCGTCGTCGCGGAACTCCACCGCCACGTCGTTGCCCTCGTGGCGCAGCGCGACGGTGATGGTGCCGGTCGCCACCTTGCCCTGCGCCAGGCGCTGCTCGGGCATCTCGATGCCGTGCGAGACGCAGTTGCGCAGCAGGTGTTCAAACGCCGGCGTCATCCGGTCGAGCACACCCCGGTCGAGTTCGATGGTACCGCCCTCGATGTCGAGCTTGATGTGCTTGCCCAGCTCCTTGGACGACTGGCGCACCACGGCGTACAGGCGCTCGGCGATGGAATCGAACTCCACCATGCGCGTGCGCAGCAGGTCGCGCTGCAGCTCGCGCGCCTGGCGGCCCTGGGCGATCAGATCGTCCTCGGCGCCGTCGAGCGAGCGCTGCAGGTTGCGCTGCACGGTGGCGACGTCGTTCACCGACTCGGCCATCATGCGCGTGAGCTCCTGCACGCGGGTGAAGCGGTCGAACTCCAGTGGATCGAAACCAGCGGCATGGTCCTTGGACAGGGCCAGGCGCGACTGCATCTGCGACTCGGCCTGCACCTCGATGTCGCGCAGCTGCTGGCGCAGGCGCTCCAGGTTGCCCGACAGGTCATCGAGCGAGCCCTTGAACTGCTTCATGCGCGCATCCAGGCGCGAACGGGCGATCAGCACCTCGCCGGCCTGGTTCACCAGGCGGTCGAGCAGTTGCGAGCGCACGCGCACCGAATGGCCTGCGGCTGCGCGCTGCGGCACCGGCAACGGCGCCGCCGGCAGGCGAATGGGGGCCACCGGCGCACTGGCCGCCGTGCCCACAGCCGCAGCCTGCGGCGCCGCCACAGGCAGCACCTCTTCGGCCGGCAGCAAGCCATCCGCCGCCTGGCCACCGACATGGCGCAGCACCTCGAAACTCGCCTGCAGACCATCGAGACCGGCGAGCAAGGGTTCGATTTTGTCGGTGCTCAGGTCTTCGGTGCCGACGTTTTCGACCGCCGTTTCCAGGCGGTGCGCCATTTCGCCCAGGCGCATGGCACCGGCCAAGCGCGAGCTGCCCTTGAGCGTGTGCAGGGCCCGCAGCACCAGGCTGCGCGCGGCCATGTCCTGGGGATGGACGGCCCACTGGCGCAGCGAGGCGCCCAGGGTCGGGAACAGCTCGATCGCCTCTTCCTCAAATATCGGGAACAGGTCGGGGTCGATGGCGTCGAGCGCATCGATGTCGTCATCGAGATCGCTGGTGCGGGCCACGGCCTGGGCAATCGCATCGTCCACCTGCTGCTCGAAATCAAATGCCGGCAGTGCCGCCACGGGCTCGGGCTCCACCAACTCCGGCTCCATCACGATCAACGGCTCCGACTCCGGCGCCACATCGGCCGGGACAAGCGGTTCAGATTCGGATTCGGGTTCCGCCAGCGCCACCGGCACAAACTCCGGCACCCGCTCGGGAATGTCCTCGACCACGTCCAGGGCGCCCATGCCGCTGCTGATCTCGGTGTGCAGAATGTCGCGCAGGGCATCGAGCAGGGAAGGCTGCGGCGCCTTCAGGAAACCGGCGGCAAACTGGTGCAGCAGACGGCGAATTTCCTCGGACGCAGCCAGGAATGTCTGCACCTGCGCCGCTTGGGCTGCCGATTGCAACTGCACGTGCTGCAAGGCGTGCTCGAGCAGGCGGGCGAGCTCCGACAAGTCGGTAAAGCCCACCGTCGCCGAGCTGCCGGCCAGCGAATGCGCCAGCGCCACGGCAGTGTCCGGCAGGCTCTCCTGCGGCTGCTGCGCCCAGTCGTGGAGCACACTCTCGAGTCGACGCGACCACTCGTCGGCCTCGTTGACGTAGACGTTGTAGAGCGCCATTCCCAGGCGCAGCGAACCGATTTGCTTGCACGACTCGTCGCCCGCCTCTTCCGCCAGCGGCGCGCTGGCTTGAACCCACGCCGGTTCGGATGCGGGCTCCGGCTCGGGTGCCGGGGTGGCATCGGCAGGCAGATCGAGGAACGCCGCCAAATCCAGGGCCGGCAACGCAGCGGCCGTAGCGGGCTCGGGTGCGACCTCGATGTCTGCGGCGGCACCGACTGTGTCTGGCGCAGGCAGGCCGTCGTCGAGCGCCAAGGCGGGCACTTCTTCGAGGACAAAATCCTGCGGCCAATCGGCCGGCGGGGGCTCGGCCGCCGGCGCCGGCACGGGTTCGGGTTCGGATACCGGCACCGCCGCCTCGGCCGCAAAGACGGAAAAATCAATCTCTTCGGCCACGTCAAGCGCTTCGGGCGCTTCGGGCGCTTCGGGCAACAGAATATCGATGTCCGGTGGCACCTCGACGGCTGGTTCGGACTCCAGCTCGGACTCCAGTTCGTCCGGGATTTCCGTCGGCATGAAATCGACCGGTGCCAGCTCGGGCTCGATCACCGGCGGCTCTTCGGCCGGTAGCGGGGCGCAGACGGACTCGGGCTCCGGTGCGGAAACCGATGCTGCGGCCCCCGGCAAGGGCAGAGGCAGGGTTTCGCCGCGCATCCGCATGGCGTCGGCCGCATTGCGGAAGGGTGCCGACTGCCAGGCGTCGGCCTGGCCCTGGCCAATGGCTTCGGCCCATTGGCCAAAGCCTTGCAGGGCCTCGCGCGCCAGGGTCTGCATCGGCATCGGCATCGGCTTTTGTTCGGCCAGCCAGGCGTTGAGCATTTGCTCCAACGCCCAGCCAGCTTCGCCAAAGTCGTTCAGGCCGACCATGCGCGAACTGCCCTTGAGGGTGTGGAAAGCCCGGCGCAGGGTGGTTTGCTCGCTCAAGTCGGCCGGCGCCGCCTCAAGGGCGGCCAACGCGGCCAGGCCGGTGGCGACGACTTCGCGTGCCTCCTCCAGGAAAATGTCGAGCAGTTCGTCGTCATCTTCCTGCGCAGTCGCAGCCACAGCCGGGATCGGCGCGGGTGCGGGAGCAGCCGGGGCCACAACCGGAGCCGCCACGGGTGCCGGTGGCGGTTCGCTGGCAACGGCGGGCGCGGGCGGGCGCGGCACGATCTCGGGCAGGGGCAGCTCGGCACGCGTTTCCAGCTGCGGCGCGGCCTGGGGTGCATCTTCGCCGGCACGCGGGCGCGCGCGCCCCATGAGGATGCGCAGCGCACCCTGCTCCTCGTCATAGACGAAGAGCTTGCGCGCCATGGCACGCTGGTAGCCCAGCATGTCGATCAAAAAGCCCAGCGCCCCGAGGTTGCTGCCGAGCTTTTCAAACAAGTCCTGGCGCTCGGCTGGCGGGATTTCGTTCAGGATCAGACGCTCGACGGTAGCGCGCATATGGGCCACGGCCTGCGATGCCTGATCGAGTCCGAGCACCGAGAGCACACCGCGCATCTGCGCCAGCTGTCCGGGCACGGTGGCCAGGATCGACAGGTCATCGGGCGTGCGGAAGAACTGGTCCATGCATTTTTCGGCATCGGCCAGGGTCGCACGCAGCTCATCGACCACGCTGCCCATGGTCTGGCGATCGCTGACGCGGCGGTACAGCTCCTCCATCCAGTGTTCCAGCGGCTCGGAGTCACCGCCGCCGAGCACCTGCTCGAGGCGCTCGGCCAGGCGGTTCGAGCGCGCCATCATGTGGGCGTCGTTGGCGTCGAGGTCGTCAAAGGTGGCCTGCAAGTACAACACCGCCGTCGCCACTTCCATCGCCAAGGCGGGCGAAGGCGGCTCGCCGGAGCGGGCCGTGCTGTCGAGGGTGCGCGTAAGGGCACGCGCCAGGCTGTCGCTGCCGGGCAGCAGCTTGAGCAGCGAATCGCACACCAGGCTGAACTGATCGACCGCCGGCTTGAGCTTGACGCGGTCACCCCCGGCCAGGGCGGACCAGGTTTCAGTGGCGGCGGCGATGCGCTTGCGCGCCTGCGCCAGCAAGGCCGGGTCGAAGCGGCCAAAGCGGGCGGTTTCGTAATCGACGGCGGCAAAGCGTTCGAGCTGGAAGGCTGCGCGCACGGCCTGCAGCGGGCCGGGAGCTGCGCCCGCCGACGGCTGTGCCTGGGCACAGAAGAACAGCAGGTCTTGTACCAGGCGGTCAGGCAGGGCCTGCTCGCCTTTGGCATACGCAGCGTATTGCAGCAGCACGCGCGAGGCGACGCGCTTGACGTAAACATCGGGTGGCAGCAGGCGTGCGGCCACGGCATCGAAAAAGGCGGCGCTGAGCTTCCAGAAGGTGCGTGCGCCGGGCTCTTGCTGCGCAGCGACGAAGCCCAGGCAGGTATCGCGCAAGGCTGCGGCAGCGGCCGGATCGGCCGACTTGACGACGCGCAGCACGGCGCTGTCCAGGCGCGCACGCGCCTCGCTGCCGTAGGGCAGCGGGGCAGCCTCGATCACCATCGCGGGTTCGCGCAGGCGCCGCTCGGCGGGCCACAGGTCGGCCGGGTGCACGCGCTCGGCGCCGACCAGAGCCTGGGTCTCGCGGTATTGCGGGAACAGGGCCACGGGCGAGGCCTGCTTGCCCGCAAGCACGCTTTCGAGGTATTCGATGAGCGCAAAACTGGCGCGCTCGATGACGGCCGCAGCCTGTTCGCTGCATTGCTCCGGGCGCTGCACGAATTTTTGGACGGCTGCCTCCATGGCGCGCAGCACCAGCGTGGGCGCTGCCTGGCCGACCATGTCGAGCGCACCGCAAGCCTGGTGCAGCTGCTGGCGTGCCATGCGCAGGGGGCTGGCATCGAGTGCGGCCAGATCCGATTCGCGAGCCTGTTCGGCGTCACGCACGAAACGGCGCATCGCCTTGTTGGCGCTGTCGAGCGACTTGCGCAGTTCATCGAGCACCCAGGCCAGCGGGCCCAGGTCTTGTTCGCCCTGCGCCCAGTCGGCGCCGGCAGCGTTCGCTGCGTCAATAGATGACATGAAAGTATCCCCAGCGGCCTAGCTTGTGGTGGCCGATCCGTTGGTTGGTACGCGCAGTGCGCGTCATGCGATCTTGAAACGTGCCACCGATTGGCGCAGTTCCTCGGCCATGTGCGAGAGTTCGCGCACCTGCTGGGCCGTGGTCCGGGTGCCTTCACCGGTTTGCTCGGTCACGGCGAAGATGTGCTGGATGTTGTCCGCCACTTCGTTGGCCAGCACGGCTTCGCGCGAGGTCGAGGAGGAGATCTCCTCGATCAGCTCGGCCAGGCGGCGCGACACGCGGTCGATTTCGGTCAGCGCGGTACCGGCGGAGTCGGACAGGCGCGCACCCTCGACCACACCCTGGGTGGAGCGCTCCATGGCGGCCACCGCGTCCTGGGTGTCGGTCTGAATGGCTTTCACCAGGGCCGAGATCTGGCGCGTGGCATCGGCCGAGCGTTCGGCCAGGCGCTGCACTTCTTCCGCCACCACCGAGAAGCCGCGACCGGCTTCACCGGCAGACGCGGCCTGGATGGCGGCGTTCAGGGCCAGCACGTTGGTCTGTTCGGTAATGTCGGAAATCAGCTCGGTGATTTCACCAATCTCCTGCGATGATTCACCCAGGCGCTTGATGCGCTTGGAGGTGTCCTGGATCTGGTCGCGGATGGAGTTCATACCGCCGATGGCGTTCTGCACGGCTTGCAGGCCAGAGTCGGCCGCTTGCAGCGATTGGCGCGCCACCGAGGCCGATTCCTGTGCCTGCGAGGACACGTCGTTAATGCGCGAGGCCATGTCCAGCACCGAGCGGCCGGTTTCGCGGATTTCGCGCAGCTGTTCGGTCGAGGCGGCGAGCAGTTCGGTCGAGGTGCTGTCCACCTGTGCCGTGGTCTGCGCCACGCGGGTGGCAGTGTTTTGCACGCTGCCCACCAGCAGGCGTAGTTCTTCCACGGTGTAGTTCACCGAGTCGGCGATGGCGCCGGTGATGTCCTCGGTCACGGTGGCTTCCTGCGTCAAGTCACCTTCGGCGACCGACTGCAGTTCGTTCATCAGTCGCAAAATGGCGGCCTGGTTGGCGTCGTTCACGCGCTTGGCCTCCTGCTCCTGGCGGCGGGCGTCGCGCTGCTGCTGTTCCGCGTTTTCCTGGCGCGCACGGCTGTCGAGCAGCTGCACGCGGGAAATGCCCACGCCGCACAGCAGCACGAAGATACCGGCGAGCACCAGCGCGGCGATCTGGCCTGCACCCATGCCGGAACGGGCCGAGAGTTTGGTCTGCAGGTCTTCGAGCTGGCGGCGCAGCGGTTCACTGTCGGCAATGATGGCGGTCTGCGCTTCACGCGCCGACACCAGGCCCTGCAGGTTGCCCAGAATGGCGCTGGCCTGGGTGCGGGTCTGTTCGTACAGCTGGATCAGCGCTTCGAGTTGTTCGCGCGTCTGCAGGTCCTTGGCGGCTGGCAGGTGCAGCTCGGCGCTGCCGTCGAGCAAGCCCTGGGCCACTTCCTTGAACGAGTTCAAGTCCTTGCCGAGCAGGAACACGGCTTCCGGGCTCACGCCTTCGGTGGTCTGGAATTCGTTGGCCGATTTACCGATACGCTGGGTCAGCATCACGAGCTGGCCGGCAGCGGAGATTTCGGTCGGCGAGGCGTTTTGCTGCAACTTGAGCGAAGAGACAGTTTCGGCAATTTCCAGCAGGTCGGCCGACTGGCGGTTGATGGTACGCAGCGCGTCGCCCACCTGGGTCAGGATTTTCTGCTGGCCCATGACGACACCGGCGTTGCGCTCGGCGCGCTCGACCAGGGGGTTGATGCTTTCCAGGTCGGTCTTGAAGGACTCGCCCAGGGCCTGCACGCCCTGCTCGCTGTCACCGCCGGTGAGGGCGCGCACGTTGCGCGCCAGCACGCCCGAGCTGTCCGACACTTCCGGGAAGGCCTGGGGGCTACCCACCAGTGCCTGCGACACGGACTTGGCCAAGCGCTGCGACTGCATCAGGGCCTGGCCGGTGGCGGTGAGCTGCAAGCCCGAACGTTCAGCCTGCTGCAGCGCCCAGCCGGCGATCAGCGCCAGCACCACGGCGCCAACGCCGGTGAGGGCGAACAGGCGCCGCTGGTGCTGCGCCGCCGTGGCGCTGCCCAGCACCGGCAGGGTCACCAGGTCTTCTTCGGCCGCCAGGGCATCGCTGTGCACCGACAGGTCGGTATCGCCCTGCACGCTGTTCATGGCATCGGCCTGGTAGGCCTCGCGCAGAGGGGAGTTGTCCAACACCATGGCAGCGGCCAGGGGATCAGCCCCCTCGGCGGCCCCGGGTGCCGCAGCCTTGCGGTTGAACAGTTTTCCGAATGAATTGACAAAAGACATGGTTCTCTGCCTTGCACAGAAAAAAACTCAAGCACCGATGCCCAAGAAGGCAGGGTGCTGGGAGAGGGTTTGCAAATTCAGCTCTTGCCAGCGTTGGCCCTGGCTGTCGATGTAGGTGGCGCCAAAGTAGGCCGGTGCCTGCGGCGACGCCGGCTCGGAAGCCGCGAAAGCATCCAGGCCACGCAGGCCCGACAAGCGATCGACCAGCAGGGCGGCGTTGATCTCGAGCGCAGCATTGAAGGCCACGAGGCTGGTTTCGCCCAGCGCCTGCTCAGAGCGCGTGCCCCCCTGGCCGAGCAGCGCTGCCAGGTCGACGACGCCGACTAGGGTACCGCGCAGGTTGGCCACGCCCATGAACCAGGGCTGGGTGTAGGGCACGGCCTGCACGCCCGGCCAGGCAAAAATTTCGCCCGACTGCCCCAGGGGCATCAGGTAGCGCTGGCCGGCGGCTTCCACCGCCAGCCAGGACGACACAGACACGCCTTCGCCCGCCGCTTGCAAGCGGCCGGCCAGACGGGTTTGCAATTCTCGGAGTGCTTCGCGATTGGCCATGAACGATGCGCTATGGCTTTAGTTCAGCGCGTCGATTTTGGCCTGCAGCTCAGCGGCGTCGACCGGCTTGGTGATGTAGCCGCGAGCCCCCTGGCGCATACCCCAGACACGATCGGTTTCCTGGTTCTTGCTGGTGCACATGATGATCGGCACGTCGGCGTACAGCGGATCGCGGGTGATGGCGCGGGTCAGCTGAAAGCCATTCTGGCCAGGCATGACGACGTCCATCAGGATCAGGTCGGGCTTCTCTTCGGCCAGGCGGCGGAAGGCTTCGTCGGCGTTTTCTGCCGTGCGCACCTGAAAGCCCTTCTTTTGCAGCAGGTCGGTCAGGAACATCAGCTCGGTCTTGGAATCATCAACGACCAGGACTTTCTGAATGGGCATTACTTTCACTCCTTATGGGGGGCACCAAACTGCTGCACGGCTTGCAACAGCTGGTCTTTGGTAAACGGTTTGGTCAGGTACTCCTGGCAGCCGACCATGCGGCCACGCGCCTTGTCGAACACCCCGTCCTTGGACGAAAGCATGACCACGGGCGTGTTGGCAAAGCGCGCATTGCGCTTGATGATGGCGCAGGTCTGGTAGCCATCGAGCTTGGGCATGAGGATGTCGCAGAAGATCAGCTGCGGCTGATAGTCGTTGATCTTGGCCAGGGCATCGAAGCCATCGTCGGCCAGCATGACCTCGTGGCCACCCTGCTTGAGGAAAATCTCGGCACTGCGGCGGATGGTATTGCTGTCATCCACCACGAGAACCTTGACGGAAGCGCCGGTCGTAGACAATTCTGAGGGCTCCTGATAGAGAAAAACACACAAAGCACACAAGGCGTCGGCGCCCGGCTTCCCGAAAGTGGAAATTATCCTGTGCTTTGCGCGAGCAAAAGTAACAGGCGCACACCGAAACGCCACTACCCGCGCCAAAACAAAAAGGGTGCAAGGCCATGGCCCGGCACCCTGTCTCAGCACCCCGGCAGCGTCTCCCGATACAGGATCCGCCACAGCTTAATGGGGCCTCACATAGAATGCAACGATTGTAGTGGTTAGTGGAAAACCCGGGCTGCGGCTTCGGCGCCACCTTCTGTCGCCCAAATGACACCCCCCTCTTCCCCATCGCACACCCATCTGCTAAGCCCTGCACCGCCTTGCGTCCTGCTATTCAACGCCAACGACCCCAGCGGCGCCGGCGGCCTGACGGCGGACGTGACCAGCGTGGTATCGGTGGGCTGCCACCCGCTGGCAGTGCTCACCGGCGCCTATGCCCGCGACACCAGCGACATCCACGCCCACTTGGCCCTGCCCGAGGAGGCCGTGGCCGAGCAGGCACGTAGCGTGCTGGAAGACATTCAGGTACAGGCCATCAAAGTTGGCTTTGCCGGCAGCGCCGCCAACCTCGCCATGATTGCCCACATCGCCGCCGACTACCCCGAGCTGCCACTGGTCGCCTACATGCCACCGCTGTCGTGGTGGCACGAGGACGAGATCGAGCCCTACCTGCACGCCTTTGCCGAGCTGCTGCTGCCGCAAACCACCGTCCTCGTGGGCAGCCATGGCACGCTGTGGCGCTGGCTGCTGCCCGAGCGCGCCAGCAGCCGCCCGCCCACGGCACGCGAGCTGGCCCAGGCGGCGGCGGCGCAGGGCGTGCCCTGCGTGCTGGTCAGCGGCATTCCGGTGGCGGCGCAGCACCTGGACAACCAACTGTGCAGCCCGCAGGGCCTGCTGCACAGCGCCCGCACGGCGCGCCTGGAGAGCCGCTTTGGCGGCGCGGGCGACACCTTGGCCGCCACGCTGGCGGCCCTGCTGGCCAGCGGCTACGACATCGACGACGCTGCGCGCGAGGCCTTGAGCTACCTCGAACGCAGCCTGGCGCACGGCTTTTCCCCCGGCATGGGCCAGGCCCTGCCCAACCGCATGTTCTGGGCCCTGGCCTCGGGCGATGACGAGCCCGAAGCCGAGGCCGAGCACCCCCCTTCCTTTGAAGCCACGCAGCCCCTTGCGGGCCTTGAATTGCCACCCCATGACACACCCCACTGACCGCAACCAAGCCCTGTTCGAGCGCGCCAAGGCGCTGATCCCCGGCGGCGTGAACTCGCCCGTGCGCGCCTTTCGCGCCGTCGGCGGCACGCCGCGCTTCATCACGCGCGCGCAAGGCGCCTACATCTGGGATGCCAACGGCAAGCGCTACACCGACTACATCGGCTCCTGGGGACCGATGATCCTCGGCCACGGCCACCCCGCCGTGCTCGAAGCGGTGCAAAAGGC
>JAJTBK010000382.1 GCA_021286965.1 Comamonadaceae bacterium
GGTCCACCAATCCAGGAGGGACAGACACTGCCAGCACCGAATATCTTGGCTGCCGCAGGAATTACCACATCTTCATGTCAGATGGCCGCTGGAATGGCACTGCCTATGATATTCCCGATACATCCAAACGCGACAACGCAACAAACCTATCCCTTCCAGGGAACATCAACGTTTACGGTGGCACAACAGCCGCCGATATTGCCAAAACAGCCCTGTATCGAGATAGTTACAATGTCACCACATTGGCCGACTGGGCCTTTTACAGCTGGGCACAGCCTCTAAAGACCTCCGGGCTTACTGGAACCCCAAAACCAACTGCTGAGTATCGACAAGCACCCAATACCGAAAACTTCGGCAAAGACAGCAAGGGAAAAGACGCGACACTCGAAAAATTTTGGAACCCACGATACGACCCGGCCAATTGGCCACACCTGGTCACTTACACCATTGGTTTTAGCACCGATGCCACTACATGGCCTTATGGCGATGGCGCCTCGATTATTTCACCCACACAAACCACCCCATTCGGGTACGACAACACATTTTTAGATTTCGTCACAGGCAATAAAACTTGGCCTCCACTCTACGACTCCGATGACGGACAGAAAAATAACCACGCACTAGATTTGTGGCACTCGGCTTTGAATGGCCGAGGAAGGTACTATGCCGTCATGAAGGGGGAAGACTTGGAAAAAGCCTTCCGTGAAATCATTGGCGCCATCAACGTCCAAACCGATCCAGACCTGAGCTCCAACGCCACCAGTGGCGCCAACACCTCGCGCAACGACGTGGGTAAATACACGGCGGCCTACGACCCCACGAATGGCTGGAAGGGTTTTGTGCAGGGCGAAATCGTGCAAAAAGGCGGGTTGACCACCATCCCCAACCCCGGTTGGAACGGTCAAACCACCGCCGACAAACTCGATGCCAGCGGCTTCAACGTCGGCACTCGCCTGGTCGTGGGCTGGAGCGACAAGCTCACCACCACCGGTACAGAGCAAGGGGGCGTCGCCTTCCGCTGGGCCACCGATGAAACCTACCTGAGTAGCAAACAAAAAATCTGGCTGCAAAAGAACACCACCGGCACCGACGAAGGCGCCACCAAAGGCGGGCAGCGGCTGAACTACATCCGGGGAGACAAGTCGCTCGAAGGCACGACCACCAGCCAGCCGTACCGTCAGCGCCAGTCCATCCAGGGCGACATCATCAACTCCGTCGTCTGGTACACGGGTGCGCCGGCCTCCAACCTGGCCCTGAAGGGCTATACCCAGTTCGTGCGTGCCAACAAGGCCCGCCCGGCCATGATCTACGTCGGCGGCAACGACGGCATGTTGCACGGCTTTGCCGCCGCCGATGGCAGCGAGACCCTGGCCTACGTCCCCCGAGGGGCCGTAGCCCAGCTGCGCTACCTGACGGCGCCGGAGTACAAAGACAACCATAAATTCTTCGTCGATGGCTCGCCCATGACCGGCGACGTGGACATGGGCGCCGGCACCCAAGACCCGCAAGACCCCAGCTACAACCCCAACTACCAGTCTGACTGGCGCACCCTGCTGGTCGGCACCATGGGCCTGGGCGGCAAGGGCTATTTCGTGCTCGACGTCACCAACCCGACCACCGCTGCCGGCTCCGCCCCGGCCTTCGTCGAAACCAGCGCCTCGCAACTCGTCACGCTCGACCGCACACGCAACGTCGAAGACACCGTACCCGACTGCGTCACCAACCTGAACACGGCGCAAAAGGCCGCCTGCAACACCGCCGTGGCCGAAGACGCGGACATTGGTCACATCACGGCCCGCCCCGTGCTCGACGAAGCCGACCAGATGCGCAGTTCGCAAATCACGCGCCTGAACAACAACCGCTGGGCCGTGGTCATGGGCAATGGTTACAACAGCAAGAACCAGCGTCCCGTACTGCTGATCCAATACCTGGATGGCAACAAGGAACTGCTGCGCATTCCGGTCACCGGCACCGTTGCCAGCCCACCCACGGCAGGCTCGGGCCTGTCCAGCGACAACGGCCTGTCGGCGCCGCGCCTGGTGGACTTGAATGGCGATGGCCGCCCGGACATTGCCTACGCTGGCGACAACCTGGGTAATTTGTGGAAATTTGACCTTACCAATATCGATCCGTCCAACTGGGGCGTGGCCTTTGGTGGCAGCCCCTTGTTTACAGCCCAAGGACCGGGCGCTTACGGATCGCCTTCGCGCACCCTGCCACAAGCCATTACCACCGTGCCCACAGTGCGCGCCAACGATCGCATGAAAACCGTCGGCTCCGGCGCCAGCGCCACCAGCGTCAAGGTGGGCGGCATGATGGTGGCCTTTGGCACCGGCCGCAACGTCACCAAAACAGACCCCGCTGACGACTCCGTACAAACCCTGTACTCAGTGCTGGACAACACCCGCTACAAGGTCATCGACACCACCCTGGGCAAGCGCCTGCAGGTGCACCCCGGCGGCGGCACCTGCCCGAGTGGCGCCGACTGCGTGCCGGCCCCCACTGCCCTGGGCACAGGCGTGGCCACCGCCAATCTCGCCGAACAGATAGTCAATGATGGCGACTCGGGCACCCTCACCGCCAAGGTCGCCCTGGATTGGAGCGTGCACAACGGCTGGTTCCTGGACATGCCAGCCACCGGCGAGCGCCTGCTCAAGCCGCTGGAGTTTTACGACGGCACCAACATCCTGCGCATGTATTCGCAGGTGCCGGCGAAGGGATCAAGCGCCGACCCGAATAAGGAAAGCTGCGACGATTCGACGGTGGACGTGGAGCGCCAATACCGCACCGACGTCAACATCATGGATGGTAAAAAAGCCTCGTTCCAGATCACCTCGCTGGCCAATGATGGCGTCTTTAACGACGCCAGTGGCGGCCCCTCGCGCATCAAGGTCACGGCCGGCTCGCACACCAATATCATCCAGGGCAACCGCAATATGGACGTGGACGTAAAAAACAAGACCCGTACCGACAACCGCGCGCCTGAGCAATCCCTGCGCCCGAGCTGGCGCCAGGTCAAGTAAATGAATCGACAGGAGAACTGCATGTACATGCACCCCCGCGCCCGGCAACGGGGCTTCACCCTTATCGAGTTGATGATCGTGGTCGCGATCGTGGGCATCCTGGCCTCGATCGCCTACCCGAGCTATACCGAATACGTGCTGCGCAGCCGGCGCACCGAAGCGCGCTCGGCGCTGCTGCAAGCGGCGCAGTACATGGAGCGCGGGGCCACGGCAACGGGTTTGTATCCGGGTAGCCTTCCGAGCGCACTCCAGACCACCGAGTCGAAAAAATACAACCTGAGCGCCAACGTAGCCGGTGATGGCTCCACCTTCACCCTCACGGCGACCCCGGTGCAAACCGATGCCAAGTGCGGCAACCTGACACTGGACAACACGGGCGCGCGCACGGCCACCGGCGCCTCCGGCCTGGATTACTGCTGGAAATAAAACAGGGGGCTCTGCGCCCCCTTGCCACCCCGCCACTGCAGTGCCGCCTTCGGGCGCACTGCAGTTTTTTTATTGATGCCCGGTGGAGCCGTACCCGCCCTCGCCGCGCTCGGTGGGGGCAAAGTCGGTCACCACGTTGAACTGCGCCTGCACCACCGGCACGATCACCAGCTGCGCCAGGCGTTCGAGCGGCTGCAGCGTGTAGGGCGTATCGCTGCGGTTCCAGGCGCTGACCATGAGCTGGCCCTGGTAGTCGCTGTCGATCAGGCCCACCAGGTTGCCCAGCACAATGCCGTGCTTATGCCCCAGGCCCGAGCGCGGCAGGATCATGGCGGCGTAGCCAGGGTCTTGCAGATAAATGGCAATGCCGGTGGGCACGAGCTGCCAGGCGTTGGGCGCCAGGGTCAGCGGTGCATCGAGGCAGGCACGCAAGTCCAGGCCGGCGCTGCCGGGCGTGGCGTAGGCCGGCAGCTGCGCTGCCATACGGGGGTCGAGGATTTTGAGGTCGAGTTTCATGAAGTCTGGGTGCGGGTAAGGCGCCGTGCAATCTCCACCACCAACTGCTGCGCCAGCACGCGCTTGCTGGCGCGCGGCAGCTCGCGGTGGCCCTGGGCGTCGATGAGCAGCAGGGCGTTGTCGTCCTGGCCGAAGGTGGCGGGGCCGATGTTGCCCACCAGCAGCGGCACGCCCTTGCGCTGGCGTTTGGCGCTGGCGTGCTGCAGCAGGTTTTCGCTCTCGGCGGCAAAGCCGACGCAGTAGAGCTGGCCGGCGCGTGCGCGGGGCGATTGCGCCACGGCAGCCAGGATGTCGGGGTTTTCTACAAACGCCAGCGTGGGCGTGCTGCCGCTGCCGTCTTTCTTGATTTTTTGTGCTGCCGCCTGCGCCGGGCGCCAGTCGGCAACAGCGGCAGTTGCTATAAAAACAGTAGCTTCTCGCGCTTGCTCCTCAACGGCTGCAAGCATGTTTTGTGCAGATTGCACGTTGATGCGGCGCACCCCTTGCGGCGTGGGCAGGTGCACGGGGCCGGCCACCAGGGTGACTTCGGCGCCTGCCTCTTGCGCGGCGCGGGCGATGGCAAAGCCCATCTTGCCGCTGGAGAGGTTGGTGATGCCGCGCACCGGGTCGATGGCTTCAAACGTTGGCCCGGCGGTGATCAAAACGCGCTGGCCTGCCAGGTGCTTGGGGGTGAAGAAGGCGATCAGCGCCTGCAGCAGCTCGGCTGCTTCGAGCATTCGGCCATCGCCCACCTCGCCGCAAGCCTGCGCGCCGCAGCCTACGCCCAGCACGGTGGCGCCGTCTTGCGCCACCTGCGCCAGGTTGCGTTGCGTGGCCGGGTGGGCCCACATCTCGCGGTTCATGGCCGGGGCCAGCAGCAGCGGCACGCGCTCGGTGGGCCGCGCCAGGCACAGCAGGCTGAGCAGTTCGTCGCTGCGGCCCTGGGCCAGGCGGGCGATGAAATCGGCGATGCAGGGGGCGATGAGGATGGCGTCGGCCTCACGCGAGAGGTTGATGTGAGCCATGTTGTTGCCCTCGCGCGCGTCCCACTGGTCGGTATAGACGCTGCGCCCCGAGAGCGCCTGCAGGGTGATGGGGGTGATGAACTGCGTCGCCGCCTCGGTCATCACCACCTGCACGCTGGCGCCCGCTTGCGTGAGCAGGCGCACCAGCTCGGCGCTTTTGTAACAGGCAATGCCGCCCGAGAGGCCTAAAACGAGGTGTTTGCCAGCGAGTTCCATCATGGGGGCGCAATGTATCAGAGCCCCAATGCCTGGGGGCATTGCCCGGGCGGGCGTGGGCAGTGGAGGGCGGGCGTTTACAATCCCCATTTCCCACCCCATTAAAAGACATGACCAAATTTGTCTTCGTCACCGGCGGTGTGGTGTCTTCCCTGGGCAAGGGAATCGCCTCCGCCTCCCTTGCCGCGATCCTTGAATCGCGCGGTCTCAAAGTCACCCTCATCAAGCTCGACCCGTACATCAACGTGGATCCGGGCACGATGTCCCCCTCCCAGCACGGTGAAGTCTTCGTGACCGACGACGGCGCCGAGACCGACCTGGCCCTGGGCCACTACGAGCGTTTCATCGAAACGCGCATGAAGCAGGCCAACAACTTCACCACCGGCCGCATCTACCAGAGCGTGCTGGAAAAAGAGCGCCGGGGCGACTACCTGGGCAAGACGGTGCAGGTGATTCCGCACGTCACGAACGAAATTCAGGAGTACATCCGGCGCGGCGCTGGCGTGGGCACAGCGGACGCGGTCGATGTCGCCATCTGCGAGGTCGGCGGCACGGTGGGCGACATTGAATCGCTGCCGTTCCTGGAGGCCGTGCGCCAGCTGGCCTTGAAGCTCGGCCCGAACAATGCCGCCTTCGTCCACCTGACCTACCTGCCCTGGATCGCCACGGCGGGCGAGCTCAAGACCAAGCCCACCCAGCACACGGTGCAGGAGCTGCGCAAGATCGGCATCCAGCCCGACGCCCTGCTGTGCCGCGCCCAATACCAGGTGCCTGAAGAAGAAAAAGCGAAGATTTCGCTCTTCACCAACGTGCCCGAGTGGGGCGTGATCAGCATGTGGGACGTGGACACCATCTACAAGGTGCCGCGCATGTTGCACGAGCAGGGGCTCGATGGCCTGATCTGCGACAAGCTGCGCCTGAACACGCCGCCGACCAACCTGAAGCGCTGGGACGCGCTGGTGCACGAGACCGAGCACCCGCAGGGCGAGGTCAAGATCGCCATGGTGGGCAAGTACGTGGAGCTGTCGGACGCGTACAAATCCGTCAACGAAGCGCTCAAGCACGCTGGTATGCAAAGCCATGTGCGCGTGAAGATCGACCACCTCGACTCCGAGGACATCAGCGACGCCAACGCTGGCGCCAAGCTCGGCGGCTATGACGCCATCCTCGTGCCCGGCGGCTTTGGCGCGCGTGGCGTGGAGGGCAAGATCGCCACCGCCCGCTATGCCCGCGAACACAAAGTGCCCTACCTGGGCATTTGCCTGGGGATGCAGGTGGCCACCATCGAATACGCGCGCCATGTGGCGGGCCTCGAAGGCGCCAACTCGACCGAGTTCGACCCGGCAACAAAGCACCCGGTGATCGCCCTCATCACCGAGTGGAAGGACGCCGACGGCACGATCAAGACGCGCAGCGAAAGCTCCGACCTCGGCGGCACCATGCGCCTGGGCGCGCAAAGCTCGGACGTGCAAACGGGCACGCTGGCGCACAGCATCTACGGCGATGTGGTGACCGAGCGCCACCGCCACCGCTACGAGGCCAACGTACAGTACCTGGACCAGCTGCGCCAGGCGGGCCTGGTGATCTCGGCGCTGACGCAGCGCGAGCAGCTGACCGAGATCGTCGAGCTGCCGCAGGCCGTGCACCCCTGGTACATCGGCGTGCAGTTCCACCCCGAGTTCAAATCCACGCCCTGGGACGGCCACCCGCTGTTCAACGCCTTCGTCAAGGCGGCCGTGGCGCAGCATCGCAAAGGCTGAACCATGCAACTGTGCGGCTTCGACGTCGGCCTGGAGCGGCCGTTTTTCCTCATCGCCGGCACCTGCTCCATCGAGGGGCTGCAAATGTCGCTCGACGTCGCCGGCCAGCTCAAGGAAGACTGCGCCGCGCTGGGCGTGCCGCTGATCTACAAAGGCAGCTTTGACAAGGCCAACCGCTCGTCGGGCAGCAGCCAGCGCGGCGTCGGGATGGAGGCGGGGCTGAAAATCCTGGATGAGGTGCGCCGCCAGCTGCAGCTGCCCATCCTCACCGACGTGCACGACGCCGCGCAGGTGGCCGAGGTGGCGAGCGTGGTCGATGTGCTGCAAACGCCCGCCTTCCTGTGCCGCCAGACCGACTTCATCCGCGCCGTGGCGCAGTCGGGCAAGCCGGTGAACATCAAGAAGGGCCAGTTCCTCGCCCCCTGGGACATGAAGAACGTCATCGACAAGGCGCGCGCGGCGGCTGCCGAGGTGGGCCTGTCGGAAGACCGCTTCCTGGCCTGCGAGCGCGGCGTGAGCTTTGGCTACAACAACCTCGTGGCCGACATGACCAGCCTGGCCGAGATGCGCAAGTCCGGCGCGCCCGTTGTCTTTGACGTGACGCACTCGGTACAAAAGCCCGGCGGCCTGGGGGCCGTGAGCGGCGGCGCGCGCGAGATGGTGCCGGTGCTGGCACGCGCGGGCGCAGCGGTGGGCGTGGCGGGCTTTTTTATGGAAACCCACCCCAAGCCGGCGGAAGCCTGGTCCGACGGGCCCAACGCCGTACCGCTCAAGCACATGCGCGCGCTGCTGCAGAACCTGGTCGCGCTCGATGCCGTGACGAAAAAATCCGGCTTCCTGGAAAACGACTTTGCGGCCTGAAATTACTATTATTTCGATAGCTACTCGCGCTTGACAGAAGCGCCTTACAGGCCGTTTTGATTCATAACACACCCCGATTTCAAGCAACCTAAGGAAACACCATGAGTGCAATCGTTGACATCGTAGGCCGCGAAGTGCTGGACAGCCGTGGCAACCCCACCGTCGAATGCGACGTGCTGCTCGAATCGGGCGTGATGGGCCGGGCCGCTGTGCCGTCGGGCGCCTCCACCGGCAGCCGCGAAGCCATTGAAATGCGCGATGGCGACAAGAGCCG
>JAJTBK010000443.1 GCA_021286965.1 Comamonadaceae bacterium
CGCTGTACAGCAAGGTCAACCCGGCGGATGCGCCCATCCTGACGCTGGCGATCAGCTCGCCGAGCCTGCCGGTGATCCGCGTCAACGACCTGGTGGAGAACCGCCTTGCGCCCAAGCTCTCGCAGGTCAAGGGCGTGGGCCTGGTGGCCATTGCCGGCGCGCGCCGGCCGGCGGTGCGCATCCAGGCCAACCCGGCGGCGCTCGCCGGCCTGGGGCTGACGCTCGAAGACGTGCGCAGCACCATTGCGGCGGCCAACGTCAAACAGGCCAAGGGCGGTTTTGACGGCCCGCTGCGCGCCTCGACCATCGATGCCAACGACCAGCTGCAGTCGGCGCAGGAGTACCGCGACCTCATCATCGCCTTCAAGAACGGCGCCCCTGTGCGCCTGTCGGACGTGGCGCAGACCGTGGACGATGCCGAAAACACGCGCCTGGCGGCCTGGGCCGGGCAGGCCGGGCAGGGCGATACGGCGCCGCGCGCCGGCGTCATCCTCAACATCCGGCGCCAGCCGGGGGCGAACGTGATCCAGACCGTGGACCGCATCAAGGCCCTGCTGCCACAGCTGCAGGAGACGCTGCCGGCCTCGCTCGACGTGCAAATCCTCACCGACCGCACCCTCACCATCCGTGCCGGCCTGCGCGACATGCAGTGGGAGCTGCTGCTGGCGGTGGTGCTGGTGGTGGCGGTGATCTATGTGTTCCTGCGCAGCGGCACGGCCACCATCATCCCCAGCCTGGCGGTGCCGCTGTCGCTCATCGGCACCCTGGGCGTGATGTACCTGGCGGGTTTTTCCATCAACAACCTGACGCTGATGGCGCTGACCATCGCCACCGGCTTCGTCGTCGATGACGCCATCGTCATGATCGAGAACGTGGCGCGCTACGTCGAGGCCGGCGAGCCGCCGCTGGCGGCCGCGCTGCAGGGGGCCAAGCAGATCGGCTTCACCATCATCTCGCTGACCATCTCGCTGATCGCGGTGCTGATCCCGCTCCTGTTCATGGGCGACGTGGTGGGGCGGCTGTTCCATGAATTTGCCATCACCATGGCGGTGGCGATTTTGATCTCCGCCGTCGTCTCGCTCACCCTCACGCCCATGCTGTGCGCGCGCCTGCTGCGCAGCGAGAGCGCACACACGCACAGCCGCCTGCACGCCGCCACCGGGCGTTTTTTTGACCGCACCATCGCCGGTTATGGCCGCTGGCTTGACTGGGTGCTGGCGCACAGCCGCCTGACCTGGGGCGTGTTCCTCGCCACCCTGGGGCTGACGGCGCTGCTGTACCTGTGGGTGCCCAAGGGCTTTTTCCCGCTGCAGGACACCGGCACGCTGCAGGCGACGACCGAGGCCGCGCAGTCGATCTCGTTTGCCGCCATGGCCGAGCGCCAGCAGCAGATGGCCGAGCGCATCCTGGCCGATCCGGCGGTGCAGAGCGTCTCCTCCTTCATCGGCGTCGATGGCAGCAACACCACGCTCAACAGCGGGCGCCTGCAGATCGACCTCAAGCCCCACGGCCAGCGCCCGGCCCTGGCCGAAGTGCTGCGCCGCCTGAATGCGGTCACCGCCGACATCCCCGGAATGCGCCTGTACCTGCAGCCGGTGCAGGACCTGAGCGTGGACGAGCGCGTGGCGCGTACCCAGTACCAGCTGCTGCTGTCCTCGGCCGACATGGCGCAGCTCACGCACGCCACCGAGGCCCTGCTGGCGCGCCTGCAGGCCCTGCCCGAGCTGCGCGACGTCGCCAGCGACCTGCAGCAGCGCGGGCGCCAGGCTTACGTGCAGATCGACCGCGCCCAGGCCAGCCGCCTGGGGGTGACGGTGGCGGGCATCGACGCTGCGCTCTACGACGCCTTCGGCCAGCGCCTGATCTCGACCATCTTCACCCAGTCCAACCAGTACCGCGTGGTGCTGGAGGTGGCGCCGCAGTACCAGCTCGGGCCCGAGGCCCTGGCGGCCATCTACGTGCCCTCCAGCCTGGGTGCGCCGGTGCCGCTGACGGCGCTGGCGCAGGTGCAAGAGCGCAGCACGGCGCTGGCGGTGAACCACGTCGATCAGCTGCCGGGCAGCAGCATTTCGTTCAACACCGCGCCTGGCGTGGCGCTGGGCGCTGCGGTGCAGGCCATCGAGCAGGCGCAGCAGCAGCTGCAAGCGCAGGGCGCGTGGCCGCTGTCGGTGGAGATGCATTTCCAGGGCGCGGCGCTGGCCTTCCAGGCTTCGCTGTCGAACACCTTGCTGCTGATTTTGGCGGCGGTGGTGACGATGTACATCGTCCTGGGCGTGCTCTACGAGAGCACCATCCACCCGGTGACGATCCTCTCGACCCTGCCCTCGGCGGGGGTGGGCGCGCTGCTGGCGCTGGCGCTGGCCGGGCTGTCGATCGACATCATTGCCGTCATCGGCATCGTGCTCTTGATCGGCATCGTGAAGAAGAACGCCATCATGATGATCGACTTTGCCCTGGAGGCGCAGCGCAGCGAGGGCCTGGCGCCGCGTGCGGCCATCCACCAGGCCTGCCTGCTGCGCTTTCGCCCCATCCTCATGACGACGCTGGCAGCGCTGCTGGGCGCGCTGCCGCTGATGCTGGGCCAGGGCGTGGGCAGCGAGCTGCGCCACCCGCTGGGCGTGACCATGGTGGGGGGCCTGATTCTGAGCCAGCTGCTGACGCTGTTCACCACGCCGGTGATCTACCTCACGTTTGAGCGCTGGGCGCAGCGCTGGAAGCAGCGGGCATGAACCTGTCGGCGCTGTTCATCCACCGCCCGATCGCCACCATGCTGCTGACCATCGGCCTGGTGCTGGCCGGGGCGGTGTCGTACTTTTTGCTGCCGGTGGCGCCGCTGCCGCAGGTGGAGTACCCGACCATCTCGGTCTCGGCCAGCCTGCCTGGCGCCAGCCCCGACACCATGGCGGCGACGGTGGCCACGCCGCTCGAACGCAGCCTGGGGGCGATTGCCGGCGTGACCGAGATCACCTCCAGCTCCTCGCAGGGCAGCACCCGCATCACGCTGCAGTTCGATCTCGACCGCAACGTCGATGGTGCGGCCAACGACGTGCAGGCCGCCATCAACGCCGCGCGCACCCTGCTGCCCAGCGGGATGCCGAGCAACCCGACCTACCGCAAGGTCAACCCGGCCGATGCCCCCATCCTCATCCTGGCGCTGACCAGCGACACCCTGACGCGCGGCCAGATGTACGACGCCGCCTCCACCGTGCTGGCGCAAAAGCTGGCGCAGATCGAGGGCGTGGGCCAGGCCAACGTCAGCGGCGGTGCGCTGCCGGCGGTGCGCGTGCAGCTCGATCCGCAGCGGCTGGCGGCGCAGGGTGTGTCGCTCGAGCAGGTGCGCCAGGCCATTGCCGGCACCAACGCCAACCGCCCGCTGGGCGCGGTCGAGCGCGAAGACCATTACTGGCAGCTCGGCGCCAACGACCAGGCGCGCAGCGCCGCCGAATACGCGCCGCTGGTGCTGCGCTGGCGCGAGGGCCGCGCCGTGCGCCTGGGCGACGTGGCCGAGGTGCTCGATTCGGTGCAGGACCTGCGCAACTACGGCAGCGCCGATGGCAAGCCGGCCATCCTCATTCAGATCAACAAGCAGCCCGGCGCCAACATCCTGCAGACCGTCGAGCGCGTGCGCGCCCTCATGCCGCAGCTGCAGGCATCCATTCCAAGCGCGATCGACATCACCGTCGTCTCCGACCGCACGCCGACGCTGCGCGCCTCGCTGGTCGAGGTGCAGCGCGCCCTGGCGCTGGCCGTGGGGCTGGTCATCCTGGTGGTGTTTTTGTTCCTGCGCAATGGCCGTGCGACGCTGATTCCGAGCGTGGCCGTGCCGGCCTCGCTGGCGGGCACCTTCGGCCTCATGTACCTGGCGGGCTACACCCTGGACAACCTCTCGCTGATGGCGCTGACGGTGGTAACCGGCTTTGTCGTCGATGACGCCATCGTCGTGCTGGAGAACACCATGCGCCACATGGAGCGCGGCATGGCGGCGCTGCCGGCGGCGCTCTTGGGCGCGCGCGAAATTGGCTTTACGGTGGTGTCCATGAGCCTGTCGCTGATTGCGGTGTTCGTGCCGATCTGGTTCATGGGCGGCATCGTCGGGCGGTTTTTCCGTGAATTTGCCATCGTCATGTCGGCAGCCATTTTGGTGTCGATGCTGGTCTCGCTCACCACCACGCCCATGATGTGCGCGCACCTGCTGCGCCAGCCGCTGCGCACGCGCGCGCCCTCGCGCCTGTCGCGCTGGCTCGATGCGCAGGGCGCGCAGTGGCTGCGCGCCTACCGCCGCAGCCTGGCCTGGTGCCTGCGCCACCCGCTGTGGCTGCTGCTGGCGCTGGCGGCGGTGGTGGCGCTGAACGTGCACCTGTACGTTGCCATCGACAAGGGCTTCATGCCCGAGCAGGACACGGGCCGCATCATGGGCTTCATCCGCACCGACCAGGCCAGCTCCTACCAGGCGATGGAAAAGCGCATCCAGCGCTTCATCGCCATCGTGCAGGCTGATCCGGCGGTCGAGCACGTGACCGGCTTTACCGGCGGCGGCGGGCGCACCAACGCCGGTGCCATGTTCATGACGCTGCAGCGCGGCGTGTCCTCGTCGCAGGTCATCGAGCGCCTGCGCGGCCAGCTCAAGGGCGAGCCCGGCGCCAACCTGTTCCTGGTGCCGCAGCGCGACATCCGCATCGGCGGGCGGCAAAGCAGTGGTTCACCCGACTACACCTTGCAGACCGACGAGGTGCAGCAGCTGCGCACCTGGGAGCCGCGCATCCGCCAGGCGCTGTCGCAGCTGCCCGAGCTCGAAGACGTCAACAGCGACGTGCAGGACCTGGGCCAGGAAACCCTGCTGGTGATCGACCGCGACGCCCTCGCGCGCCTGGGCCTGACCATGGCGCAGGTCGATGCCACTTTGGGCGACGCTTTCAGCCAGCGCCAGGTGGGCGTGATCTACAACCCGCTCAACCAGTACCGCGTCGTCATGGAGGCGCTGCCGCGCTACCTGCAAAGCCCCGAGGCGCTGCGCGGCTTCTTCTTCGTCAACAGCCGGGGCCAGCAGGTGCCGCTCACGGCCTTTGCGCGCATCACGCAAAGCAACACGCCGCTGGCGGTGAACCACGAGCGCGGCACGCCGGCGAGCACCATCAGCTTCAGCCTGGCGCCGGGGGTGTCGATGTCGCAGGCGCGCGATGCCGTCAACCAGGCGGTGGCGCAGCTGGGCGTGCCGGTGGCGGTGCGCGGCAGCTTCAGCGGCACGGCCGGCGCTTTCGAGCAGGCCCTGGCGGGCCAGCCGCTGCTGATCCTGGCGGCCATGGTGTGCATCTACCTGGTGCTGGGGATGCTCTATGAAAGCCTGGTGCATCCGCTGACCATCCTCTCGACCCTGCCTTCGGCGGGCGTCGGCGCGCTGCTCGGGCTGATGCTGTTCAAGACGGAGTTTTCGCTGATTGCGCTCATCGGCGTCATCTTGCTGATCGGCATCGTCAAGAAGAACGCCATCATGATGATCGACGTCGCCCTGGCACGCCAACGCCTGGGCCACAGCAGCGCGCCGCAGGCCATCTACCGCGCCTGCAACCTGCGCCTGCGCCCCATCCTCATGACCACGCTCGCCGCCCTGGTGGGCGCGCTGCCCCTGGCTCTGGGCCGGGGCGATGGCGCCGAGCTGCGCCAGCCGCTGGGCATTGCCATCGTGGGCGGCCTGCTGGTGAGCCAGGTGCTCACGCTCTACACCACGCCGGTGGTCTATGTGGCCCTGGACCGCCTGCGCCGCAAAGGACGTATTTGATGCTGTCGTTTCACTATTATTTTTATAGCTGCTCGCGCTTGCTGCATAAGCGCTGGAGCCATTTTTTATTTCAAAAAACCGGCTTTTTTCTACCTTTGGCGCTGCTTTCCGGCTGCGCCAGCGCGCCACCGCCCGCGCCCAGCACCTTGGCCCTGCCAGCGGCCTACAAAGAGGCGGCGGCCTACGCCAGCCTGTGGCAGCAGGCGCCAGCGCCCACCGCCGTGCCGGCGCAGTGGTGGCAGCTGTTTGCCGACCCGGTGCTCGACCAGCTGCAGGCGCAGGCGCAGCAGGGCAACCCCTCGCTGGCGCAAAGCCTGGCGCGCTGGCAGGCGGCGCAGGCGGCCCTGGGTACGGCTGAGGCCGCGCGCCTGCCCACCCTGGGCGCCAGCGCCAGCGGCCAGCGTGCACACAGCGCCAGTAGCGGGAGTAGCGCGGGCAGCGGTAGCAACGCCAGCCCGCAGGCGGCCACCAGCAACAGCTACAGCCTGGGCCTGAATGCGAGCTGGGAGCTCGATCTGTGGGGCCGCCTCTCGGCCAGCCAGGCGGCAGCCCAGGCCAGCGCCGAGGCCAGCCGCGCCGACCTGGCGGCGGCCCAGCTGTCGCTGCAGGCGCAGCTGGTGCAAAGCTATTTCTTCTTGCGCAGCAGCGAGGCCCAGGCGCAGCTGCTGGCGCAAACCATCGACAGCTACGAGCGCAGCTGGCAGCTCACGCGCAACCGCCAGCGTGCCGGCCTGGTCAGCAGCGCCGACGTCGCCCAGGCCGAGGCCCAATACCGCAGCGCCCAGGCGCAGCTGCTGAGCGCCCAGGCCAGCCGCGCCCAGTGGGAACATGCGCTGGCGGCGCTCGTCGGCCAGGCGCCGGCGGCCTTCAGCCTGGCGCCCAGCGCCGAGCTGCCCGCGCCGCCCGCAGTGCCGCCGCTGTTGCCTGCAGGGCTTTTGCAGGCGCGCCCGGATATTGCCGCCGCGCAGCAGCGCGTGGCGGCGGCGAATGCGCAAATCGGCGTCGCCCAGGCGGCGTTTTTCCCGGCGCTCACGCTCTCGGGCCAGCTGGGGCAGCGCAGCAGTACCTGGGCCCAGGTGTTTGATGCGCCCAGCCGTTTCTGGTCGCTGGGCCCGGCGCTGGCGTTGACCCTGTTCGACGGCGGCGCGCGCGCGGCCAGCGTGGCCTCGGCACGCGCCAGCCAGGCCCAGGCCGAGGCCAGCTACCGCCAGGTGGTGCTGACCGCCCTGCAGGAGGTGGAAGACAACCTGAGCGCCGCCAGCGCCCTGGCGCAGCAGCAGCAGCGCCAGCAGCAGGCGCTGGTGGCGGCGCAGCAGGCGCTGCAGGTGGCGCAGAACCAGTACCGCGCCGGCACCGTCGCCTACCTGAACGTGTTGAGCGCACAAACCCAGGTGCTGACGACCGAGCGCAGCCTGCTCGATGTGCGCAACCAGCGCCTGGTGGCGGTGGGCACGCTGCTGAAAAACCTCGGCGGCCAGTGGCCGCAGGAGCCGTAGTCAGTCGGCATTGCTGGGCGGCTGCGCCCAGCAAAAGCGGTTTTTGCCGCCATGTTTGGCGCAGTACATGGCGCCGTCGGCCTGGGCCAGCAGCTGCGCCTGATCGTCGCCATGCGCCGGGTACAGGGCGGCGCCGACGCTGGCCGAGATGCACACCTGGGCGGCATCGAGCGTGAACGGCTGGGCCAGCGCTTGCAGGATCTTTTCGCCCACCAGCTGGCCGTCCCGGCTCTGGGCGATGTGGGCGAGCACGATGCCGAATTCATCGCCGCCAAAGCGTGCCACGGTGTCTTCGCCGCGCACGCAGTCCTGCATCCGCCGCGCCGCCTGCCACAGCAGCTGGTCGCCGGCGGCGTGGCCGTGGGCATCGTTGATGCCCTTGAATCCGTCCAGATCGACGTACAGCACGCAGCAGCTCCGGCCCTGGCGCTGGGCCGATGCCAGCACCTGCTGCAGGCGGTCGTGGAACAGCAGGCGGTTGGGCAGGCCGGTCAGCGCGTCGTGGCGCGCATCGTGCGCCAGGCGGGCCTCCAGGTGCTTGCGCGCGCTGATGTCCTGCACCATGGCGAGCAGGAAATGCGCGCGCCCGCTGCTGCGGCGCACCACGCTCAGGGCCTCGTGCACCCACAGCAGGGTGCCGTCCTGGCATTGGTAGATTTTCTCGCTCTCCGGCAGGGCCATTTCGTGCGGCTCGTCCAGTTCGGCCCAGGGCGGCCAGGGCGGCTGCGGGGTTTGCGCCCACAGCGCCGGCAGGCGCAGCTGCTGCAGCTGCGCCTGGCTGTAGCCCAGCAGCTGGCACAGTTTGGCGTTGGCGCGCAGGATGCGCCCGTCCAGGGCGATGTGGGCAATGCCCAGGGCGGCCTGGCGGAAGGTGGCACGGAACAGGGCCTCGCTCGCGCGCAGTGCCTGCGCCACGCGGCGCTGGCGTGCCAGCGTCCACACCAGCAGGCCAGCCAGGCTCCAGAGCGTGCCGCCGGCAAGCAACGCCCAGGCGAGGTAGTTGCTGCGCCGCTGCTCGGTGGCGGCGAGCTCGGCCGCCAAGCCCGTGCCTACCGAGAGTATCAGCGGGTAGTCGGCCATGGTGCGGTAGCTCACCAGGCGCACCACGCCATCGCTGTCTGCACCGTCGTCCACCAGGCTGCCTTCGGGCACGGCCAGCGGTGGCTGCAGCCAAGGCGCTGCACCCAGATCGGCCGCCTGGCCGTCGCTGCTGCGCGCGCGCAGCAGGCCATCGAGGCCGCTGACTTCAAGCCGCCCTTGCGCGCCCAGCTGCGCCTGGCGGTCAAAGCGGGTGAAGACCTCGGGTGCGACCGCCAGCACCACGACGCCGGCAAAGCGGCCGTTGGGCTGCACCATGCGCAGCGACATCGGCAGCAGGGTGATGCCCGAGACGCGCCCGAGCACCGGGGGATTGATGAACAGCCGGTCGTCCTGGGCCTGTTGCTGGGCGCGAAAGAACGGCCGGTCGGCGTAGTTCACGCTGTGGCCGGGGTGGCTGCTGCAGACCACGTCGCCGTTGGCATTGACGACGCTGATGATGCTGAACACCTCCTCGCGGATGACGCGCTCGTGCACCCACTGCTGCAGCGGCGGGCAGCGGCCCTGGCGCTGGTATTGCTCGCGCACCAGGGCGGCAATTTGCTCGGCCGCCTTGAGGGTGCGAAACACCTGCTGCTCAAAGGCGATGGCGAGGTTGGCGTTCGCCTGCAGGCCCGCGCCGATCGCCTGCTCGTGCTCGAAGCGAATGCGCTGCCAGGTCGCCAGGGCGATGCCTGCGCTCGCCAGGGCACAGGCCAGCAGCACGGGCAGGCCCAGAGGAAGGCCGATCCAGGGCCGCCATCGGGAGCGGCGGCGGGCACGGCTGCGCGTTTGTAGACTCGGCAT
>JAJTBK010000473.1 GCA_021286965.1 Comamonadaceae bacterium
CGTCGATCTCGCGCGGGATACCGCTCATGAAACCTTCCAGAATCCACACTGCCAGCGGCACGTTGAACAGCAAGTGCGCCAACGCCACGGCGATGTGCGTGTCCATCAGCCCCACCGTGGTGTAAAGCTGGAAGAACGGCAGCAGAAAAACGGCCGGCGGCGTCATGCGGTTGGTCAGCAGCCAGAAGAACACATGCTTGTCGCCCAGGAACTGGTAGCGGCTGAAGGCATAGGCCGCAGGCAGCGCCACGGTGAGCGAGATCACCGTGTTGATGCCCACATAGATCAGGCTGTTGATGTAGCCCGAATACCAGCTCTCGTCGGTGAAGATGGTCTTGTAGTTGTCCCAGGTGAAGTGCTGGGGCCAGAGCGAGAAGCTGGAGAGGATCTCCTCGTTGGTCTTGAAGCTCATGTTGACCATCCAGTAGATCGGCAGGATGGCAAACAGCAGGTAGGCAATCAGGAACAGCGTGCGTTTTTGAAAGCGGGCTTCAGTCATGGCCGGCGCCCTCCGGGGTCGCGTTGCCCACGCGCTGCATCCAGTTGTAGAGGATGAAGCACAGCAGCAAGATGATGAGGAAATAAATCAGCGAGAACGCCGCCGCCGGCCCCAGGTCGAACTGGCCCACGGCTTTTTGCGTCAGGTACTGCGACAAGAACGTCGTGGCGTTGCCCGGCCCGCCGCCGGTGAGCACAAAGGGCTCGGTGTAGATCATGAAGCTGTCCATGAAGCGCAGCAGCACGGCAATCATCAGCACGCCGCGCATCTTGGGCAGCTGGATGTAGCGAAACACCGCCAGCTTGCTCGCGCCGTCGATGCGCGCCGCCTGGTAGTAGGCATCGGGAATCGAGCGCAGGCCGGCAAAGCACAGCAGCGCCACCAGCGGCGTCCAGTGCCACACGTCCATCGCCAGCACGGTCAGCCACGCCTGGGTGGCGTTGCCGGTGTAGCTGTAATCCATTCCCAGGGCGTTGAGCGCCGCGCCCAGCAGGCCGATGTCAGCGCGGCCATAAATTTGCCAGATGGTGCCGACCACGTTCCACGGAATCAGCAGCGACAGCGCCACCAGCACCAGCACGGCCGACGACTTCCAGCCCTGCGCCGGCATGGACAGCGCCAGCAAAATGCCCAGCGGAATCTCCACCAGCAGCACCGCCAGCGAGAAGGTGATCTGGCGCAGCAGCGCCGCGTGCAGCTCCTCGTCGCGCATCACGGCGGCAAACCATTCGGTGCCAACGAACACGCGCCGCTCGGGGCTGATGATGTCCTGCACCGAGTAGTTCACCACCGCCATCAATGGCAGGATGGCGGAGAACGCCACGCACAAAAGCACGGGCAGGATGAGGAACCAGGCTTTCTGGTTCACGGGTTTGTTGGTGGTACTCATATCTGCCCCCACGCTCGGCACTGCATGTTCTCGCTGCCCCCCAAGGGGGCGCGAACTTGCTTGAAGCGGTTCTGCGCTGCGTTCATGCCAGCAACTCCTCGTTTTGGTAGAAGCAGGTGTGCTCGCCCAGCACCTGCAGCCATACCGTCTGGCCCACGGCGGGCAGCGCGGCGTCGCTGGTGCAGCGCGCCTTGAGCTGCTGGCCGTCGATCTGTGCCGTCAGCATCTGGTGCGTGCCCAGGTCTTGCACGCGCTGCACGGCACAGGGCAAGGCACCAGGGGCGCCGGCATCGACCACCGCCAGGTATTCCGGGCGCACGCCCAGGCTGAGCGCACCGGCTGGCAGCGGGCGCGGCGCGGCCCACTGCATCCCAGCAACCTGCAGCGCGCCGCCTTGCACCTGGGCGGGCAAAAAGTTCATGCCCGGCGAGCCGATGAAGTGGCCCACAAATGCGTGGCGCGGGCGCTCGAACAACGCGTCCGGCGTGCCCACCTGCACAGCGCGCCCGCGCGTCATCACCACCACCTGGTCGGCAAAGGTCAGCGCCTCCACCTGGTCGTGGGTGACGTAGATCAGCGTCAGCTTGAGTTCGTGGTGGATTTGCTTCAACTTGCGCCGCAGCTGCCATTTCAGGTGCGGGTCGATCACCGTCAGTGGCTCGTCGAACAGCACCGCCGCCACGTCCTCGCGCACCAGGCCCCGGCCGAGCGAGATTTTTTGTTTGGCGTCAGCCGCCAGGTTGGCCGCGCGCTGGTCGAGTTGGCCGCTCATCTCCAGCATCTCGGCAATCTTGCCCACGCGCTCGCGGATCTTGGCCTCGGGCACTTTGCGGTTTTTCAGCGGAAAGGCCAGGTTCTCGGCCACCGTCATGGTGTCGTAGATCACCGGGAACTGGAACACCTGCGCAATGTTGCGCTCCTGCGGGCTGGCGCGCGTGACGTCGCGGCCATCGAACAGCACCTGGCCGTGCGAGGGCACGAGCAGGCCCGACATGATGTTGAGCATGGTCGTCTTGCCGCAGCCCGAGGGCCCGAGCAGCGCGTAGGCGCCGCCGTCGTCAAACGTCATATCGAGCGGCAACAGGGCGTAATCGCTGTCCTGCTGCGGGCGGGCCTTGTAGGAGTGGGCCAACTTCAATTCAATGCGCGCCATGGCTAGCGCCCTCCTGCGCTGGCTGCGCGCTGCGGCGCCAGCGCCAGGGCGCCCGCCGCGTTGAACACATAGGCATCACCCGGACGCAGGTACAGCGTGACGGCGCTACCCAGCT
>JAJTBK010000504.1 GCA_021286965.1 Comamonadaceae bacterium
GAGAAGATGGGCATCGACCTGATCTGGTTCGGCGTGCTGCTGGCGATGAACATGCAGACCTCGTTCATGCACCCGCCATTCGGCTTTGCGCTGTTCTTCCTGCGCTCCGTGGCGCCGAGCGAGCCCTACGTCGATCGCGTCACGCAGCAGCGCATCGCCCCCGTGACGACGATGCAGATCTACAAGGGTGCCATCCCCTTCGTGCTGATCCAGCTCGTCATGGTCAGCACGCTGATCGCCTTCCCCGGCATCGTCACCGGCAACCTGGACAAAAAGGTGGAAGTCAACATGGATGCGGTCAGCAACCAGCTGCTCGACGAACTGCAAAACGACAAAGGCTACGGCGACGACGCCCCGGCCGAAGCCAGCCCGCAAGCCCTACCCCCCACCGAGGCCCCGGCCGAGGACGACCCGCTCAAGGCGCTGCAGGAGTCGGTGCAGCCGGAGGAAAAAAAGCCCTAAACGTGTTGACTAAACCGGGCGTCCCTGGGGCGCCAGGCCGGCAAACCAGCCCAGCATTTCCTGCCAGCAGGGCTCGGCCTGCGCCCGGAAATAGCCCATGTGGCCCATTTTTCCGCCCACGTCGCGCGGGTCGATGTCCTTGCGCAGCACCGGTGCACTGCGGTAGCCCTGCATGAAGGCATCGCGCGACGGCGGCAGGGCCCAGAGGTCATCGAGGGCATTGGCAGCGACGATGGGCGTGCGCACCTGGGCGTAGACCTGGGCGATGCCAGTCATCGCCGGATCATCGAAAAAATAATGCGGGAACTGGCACCAATGGCGCCACTGGCGGAACACGTCGCGTGGCAAGTCCTCGCCCAGGCCCAGCATTTTCCAGGGGCAATAGCCCTTGTACCAGGTCAGCAGCGGCAAGACGATGCGCCACATCGCCAGCACCCGCAAGCGCTCGCCCAGAGGCATGTAGCCGTGCCAGCCCGCCCCGGTGCCAAACACGTAGCAGCCGGCCACCTGCTCGTGGTTCGGCAGCAGGCCAAAGGCATGGCCGCCAAAGGAATGCCCGACGACGTACAACGGCACGCCCTCGCCCGCCATGGCCTGCACGGCCGCCGCCAGGTCAAGCCGCGCCCAATCGAGCAAATCCATGCGAAAACCACGCAGGCGCGGCGGCCGCGAGCGCCCGATGCCCCGGTAGTCGAACGTCAGCACCTCGAACCCCCGGGCACTCGCGAACTGCGCAAAGCGCCGGTAAAACCCCTGCGGCACGGCGGTGGCCCCAGCCACCACCAGGCGGCCCTGCAAAGCGCCCGCAGCGCGAAAGCGGCTGGCAGACAGCACGTAGCCATCGGCCGCCACCAGGTTCATGTCAAAGGAGTCGGTGCCCACGAAATACCTTTCTATAACAGTCGTTCGAGAAGCATACGCTAAACTATGACGACTGTCATAAAAATCCTCATCCCATGAGTCTGCGTCGCTCCGATACGCGCCACCGCGTGGTGCTCGCCACCGCCCAGATGCTGGCGCAGCACGGCCTGAATGCCACCAGCATCCGCACCATCGCCCAGCGTGCCCAATCGCCACTGGGTTCGACCTACCACCACTTCCCCGAGGGCAAGCAGCAGGTGGTGACCGAGGCCGTCACCTGGGCTGGCGCCCAGGTGAGCGAGCACCTGGCGCAGCAATTGCAAGCCGGTGCTGGCGCCGGGCTACGGGACTTTCTGGCGCTGTGGCGCGAAACCTTGCTGCGCGCGGACTTTCACGCCGGCTGCCCGGTGCTGGCCGTGGCCGTGCAAGAGCCGCTGGACGAAGCCGGCACCCAGGCCCTGGACGCGGCCGCGCAGGTGTTTACGCAGTGGCAGGCACAGCTGGCCGGCGCCTTGCAGGCGCAGGGCGTTGCACCGGAGCAGGCCGCAGGCCTGGCGACACTCATCGTCGCTGCCACCGAGGGCGCCATCGCCCTGTGCCGCGCCGAGCGCAGCATCGCCGCCTTCGACCGCACGGCGGCGCAGCTACGGCAGCTGCTGCCGTCCTGACCCCCCAAAAAACAACGCCCGGAGCCGCTGCGGCCGCCGGGCGTTGTGCAGGTACCAGCGCAGGCTCAGATCTTGACGCTGTTCATGTACTGGTTGAACGGGAACTCGGAGAAGCGGTTCCACAGAATCTGGTCGCGCTGGAAGGCGCGCATGTCCTGGTGGATTTTTTTGAACTCGGGCGACTTGGCCTCGTGCTCGGCAAAGACTTCCATCGAGGCTTTGAAACCCGCATCCATCAAGCTCTTGGGGAAGGCTTTGAGCTGGGTCTTGTTGGCCACCAGGCGCTTCAAGGCGATAGGGTTGACGGCCTGGTACTTGCTCGTCATGTCGGCCGAGGCGACGCGCATGGCGGCGTCCAAAATCGCCTTGTTCTGCGCCGACAGGGCGTTGTATTTTTTCAGGTTGATGAAGAACTCCAGATCGGCGCTGCCTTCCCACCAGCCGGGGTAGTAGTAGAACGGCGCCACCTTGTTGAAGCCCAGCTTTTCATCGTCGTAGGGGCCGACGAACTCGGCCGCGTCCAGCGTGCCTTTTTCCAGCGCCTGGTAGACGTCGCCCGCCGGCATGTTCTGCGCCACCACGCCGAGCTTGGCCATGGCTTCGCCGAAGACGCCGCCGCCCAGGCGCATCTTCAGGCCCTTGAGGTCTTCGGGGCCCTTGATTTCCTTGCGGTACCAGCCGCCCATCTGCGTCGTGGTGTTGCCGGCGCTGGCGGTTCTGAAGTTGTATTTTTCAAAGAAGGCGTCGAGCAGCTTGCGGCCGTTGCCGTGGTCTTTCCAGGCCGCCATCTGCAGCGTATTGAGGCCGAAGGGCACGGCGCAGCTGAAGGCAAAAATCGGGTCCTTGCCGGTGAAGTAGTAGGCCGCCGTCTCGGCCATGTCGATGGTGTCGCCCTGCAGCGCATCGACGACGCCAAACGCCGGCATCAGCTCGCCAGCGGGGTGCACGGAAATTTCAAACTTGCCGCCCGAGAGCGCCTTGACGGTTTCCGAGAGCTTTTCGGCACTGCCGAAGATGGTGTCGAGCGACTTGGGAAAGCTCGCCGCCAGGCGCCAGCGCACCGTTTCCTGGGCATGTACGGCCGGGGCCACGCCTGCGGCCAACACGCCGGCGATACCGGCGTTTTTGATGAGAGAGCGACGATCCATGGCAAAGGTCTCCTGTGTCGTTGTGAAAAGAATCGGGCCGCACGGCGTGCGCGCGGCCGCAGGCATTCTAGAGAGCCTGCTTGCCGCTGCGCTTACAGCGGTGCCCCGGACAAACCAGCAAAGCGGGCCCGAATGGCGGCCTCGATGCCCGCCGCATCCAGCCCCTGCAGCGCCAGCAGTTTGGCCGGGTCGCCGTGCTCGATGAAGGCGTCGGGCAGGCCCAGCTGCAGCACCGGCAGGGTGACGCCGGCAGCGTTCAGCGCCTCGCACACGGCGCTGCCGGCGCCGCCCATCACGCAGCCCTCTTCCAGCGTCACCAGCGCGTCGTGCGTGGCCGCCAGCTGCAGCAGCAGTTCGGTATCGAGCGGCTTGGCCCAGCGCATATTGGCCACGGTGGCGTCCAATTTTTCTGCCGCCGCCAGCGCCGGGTACAACAGCGTGCCAAAGGCCAGAATGGCGATGCGCGGCCCGGCGCCCTCGCCTTGGCGCTCGCGGCGCAGCTCGCCTTTGCCGTAGGGCAGGCTCTCCAAACTCTCCAGCGGCACCACGCCCGCGCCGCTGCCGCGCGGATAGCGCACGGCCACGGGGTGGTTTTGCGCGTAGGCGGTAGAAAGCAACTGGCGGCATTCGCGCTCGTCGGCCGGGCAGGCCAGCGCCATGTTGGGAATGCAGCGGATGAAGGCGATGTCGTAGGCGCCAGCGTGCGTGGCGCCGTCCGCGCCCACCAGGCCGGCGCGGTCCAGCGCAAAGACCACCGGCAGGTTTTGCAGCGCCACGTCGTGGATCAGCTGGTCGTAGGCACGCTGCAAAAAGGTGGAATAAATGGCGACCACGGGCTTGACGCCCTCACAGGCCAGGCCGGCAGCGAAGGTGACGGCGTGCTGCTCGGCAATGCCGACGTCGTGGTAGCGCGCGGGAAAGCGGCGGTGAAATTCGACCATGCCCGAGCCCTCGCGCATGGCGGGGGTGATGGCCACCAGGCGCGTGTCCTGCGCCGCCATGTCGCACAGCCACTGGCCAAACACCTGGGTGAAGGTGGGCTTTTGCGGCGTGCTCGGCGGCACCAGGCCCACGCTGGGGTCGAACTTGCCGGGGCCGTGGTAGGCCACGGGGTCGGCCTCGGCCAGCTTGTAGCCCTGGCCCTTCTTGGTGACCACGTGCAGGAACTGCGGGCCCTTGAGCTCGCGGATGTTCTCCAGCGTCGGGATGAGCGAGTCGAGGTCGTGGCCGTCGATAGGGCCGATATAGTTGAAGCCGAATTTCTCGAACAGCGTCGCCGGCACCACCATGCCCTTGGCCTGCTGCTCCAGGCGCTTGGCGAGTTCGAGCAGCGGCGGCGCGTTTTTGAGCACGTTCTTGCCCACGTCGCGCGCCTTGGCGTAGAACTGGCCGCTCATGAGCTGCGCCAGGTAGCGGTTGAGCGCGCCCACGGGCGGGCTGATGCTCATGTCGTTGTCGTTGAGGATGACCAGGAGGCGCGCGTCTTCCTGCACACCGGCGTTGTTCAGCGCCTCGAAGGCCATGCCCGCCGTCATGGCGCCGTCGCCGATGATGGCCACGCAGTGGCGGCTCTCGCCTTTTTGCCGCGCCGCCAGCGCCATGCCCAGGGCGGCAGAAATGCTGGTAGAGGAATGCCCGGTGCCAAAGGTGTCGTACGCGCTCTCGTCGCGGCGCGGAAAGCCCGAGACGCCGCCCAGCTGGCGCAGCGTGCCCATGCGCGCGCGCCGCCCGGTGAGGATTTTGTGCGGGTAGGTCTGGTGGCCCACGTCCCACACCAGGCGGTCGTGCGGGGTGTTGAAGACATGGTGCAGGGCGATGGTCAGCTCCACCGTGCCGAGGTTGGAGCTCAGGTGGCCACCGGTCTGGGCCACGCTGTCGATGAGGTAGGCGCGCAGCTCTTGCGCCAGCTGCGGCAGTTCATGGCGCGCCAGGCGGCGCAGCGCCGCCGGTTCGTCGATGCGGGCCAGCAGGGGATAGGAGTGGGTGGACATGGACTATCTTTTTGATAGCTGCTGGCGCTTATCCAGTAAGCGCTAGCGGCCTGAAACACTTCAAAATATGTTCAATGCGAACGCTGCCGCACGCGCTGCGCCAGGGCGGCCAGGGCGTCGGTCTCGGGCAGGCCGCTGGCATCGAGCGCGGCCTGCGCCTGGCGCAGCAAATCATCGGCGTAGGCGCGCGCGGCGGGCAGTCCCAGGAGCGACACGTAGGTGGGTTTATCGTTGGCCGCGTCCTTGCCTGCCGTTTTGCCCAGGGTGGCCGAGTCCTGCGTCACGTCCAGAATGTCGTCCACCACCTGGAACGCCAGGCCGAGCGCGGCGCCGTAGGCCGCCAGCTGCGCCTGTGCCTGGGCGCTGGCCGTGCCGCAGGCCGCACCCATGGTGACGCAGGCTTGGAGCAGGGCGCCGGTTTTCAGGCGGTGCATGTGGCGCAGCTCGGCCTCGGTCAGCGCCAGGCCGACGCTGGCGAGGTCGATCGCCTGGCCACCGGCCATGCCGTGCACGCCCGAGGCCTGCGCCAGCAGCCGGCACAGGCGTGCCTGCACCGCCGGGGCGATGGTGGCGTCGTCGGGCACCAGCAGCTCAAAAGCCAGCGCCTGCAGCGCGTCGCCGGCCAGCAGTGCCTGCGCCTGGCCGAACTGCACGTGCACCGTGGGTTTTCCCCGGCGCAGCAGGTCGTTGTCCATGCACGGCATGTCGTCGTGCACCAGGGAATAAGCATGGATCAGCTCGACCGCGCAGGCCGCGCGCAGCGCCGCTGCCGCCTGGCCGCCGACGGCCTGGCTGGCGGCAAGTACCAAGAGCGGGCGCAGGCGCTTGCCGCCGCCCTGCACGGCGTAGCGCATGGCGGCGCCGAGGTCGGCCGGGGCCTCCTGCGGCACCCATTGCGCCAGGGCGGCCTCGACCTGCGCCAGCTGCTGCGCCGTCCAGGCCGGGAAATCGAAGGAAGGGGCCAAAGGATTCACTCTGCTGTCCATGCGTGCAGCGTCCCTTCGTCCAGCACCTGGATCTGCGCCTGCACCGCCTGCAGCCGGGCGCGGCAGAAGTCGAGCAGGAAGGCGGCGCGCTGGTAGCCGGCAAGCATGTCGTCGAGCGGCAGCTGGCCGGCCTCGATGCGGGCCACGAGTTGTTCCAGCTCTTGCTGCGCCGCCTCGTAGCTGGCAGGGGCGACAGGAGCGGCGGTGGCGGGGGC
>JAJTBK010000505.1 GCA_021286965.1 Comamonadaceae bacterium
GGTCGAACAGAAAACCCAGCGGTAGCATCTGCCAGCTCGCACGGATGCGGGCATAAACCGCGTGAAACAGGCGGCTCATCCCGCCGCGACGCGCGGGCAGCAGTAGTCGCAGCAGACGGGGGACAGGGCCACCCAAGTTCGACATATTTTTGCGTAAGCCATTGATCCGATTGCATTTCCGCAATCGAAATTGGCACTACAGGGCGATGTCGAAGGGCTCTTTGGTGGGGGCGTCGAGTTGAAGTTGGTCGAACAAGGCGAGCTGCTCGGGGGTGAGGTCGGTCAGGCCGCTGGCGGCGCCCTGGCCGGCGATGCGAACCTGGTGGAGCTGGATGTGGCGAACGATCTCGAGGGCGCGTTCCGGGGAATAGGGGCTGTCGGCGGCCTTGAGCTGCATGCGCAGCACGCGGTACAGCACCAGAGCCATGAAACAGATCAGGGCGTGGGCCCGAATGCGCTCGGGCAGGCGGTGGAACACCGGGGCGATCTCGATCTCGGACTTGAGCACCCGGAATCCCCGTTCGATGTCGGCCAGACTCTTGTAGCGCGCGATCACCTCGGGGGGGTCGAGATCGGTGGTGTTCGTCACCAGCAGCAGCTTGCCATCGTTCAGTTCGGCCCGCGTCAGAGCGGCCTCGTCGATGACGTAGGTGAAGAGGTCCGACTGCAGATCGACCTTGACGATCGAGCCCAGGTGCGCGTCGCTGACGGCGCGAAACAGCCAGGCCTTGGCGCCCGAGTCGCTCAGGCGCCGACCCTTGAAGGTCGATCCGCCGTCTTGCGCATCGAGCTTGCCGGCGCGTTGCTCGGCCTGTTGGGTCAGCTCGTCGATGGTCTGGCGCCGCGCGGCGCTTTGCTGCGTGGCCACCTCCGGGGCGTGCGCCCAGATCAGGCGCAGCCCCTGCCAGGCCGTCTCGCCGATGACCTCGGCCTTGGCGTTTGCGCAGTGCTGGGCGTGCACGGCGCCCAGAATCTCGGTGAACTCGCCGTAGCGGCGCCCGGGCACGGCCAGGATGAACTCCAGGGGCTGGGGCGTCTTGCCGATGCGCACCGTCTGCAGCCACTCCAGGTTGTCCAGGCTGAGCAGCCCGCGGTCGGCCACCAGCACGACGCGCTTGACCGGGTACAGGGCCAGGATCTCGTCGACCACCGCGTGCAGCGTCGGCGCCTCGGCCGTATTGCCCTCCCAGACGCGGTGCGCGATGGGCAGTCCCTCGGCCGTCTGCACGACGCCGAGCATGATCTGGCGGCGGATGCCGCCGTCCTTGGACAGGCCGAACTGGCGGATCTCGCCGGGCATCTCGCTGTGGCCCTCGATGCCGATGGTGGTCATGTCGTAGAACACGATCGACAGGTCCTGATCGACCAGCGGCCGCAGCGCCGCCGCCAGGGCGCGCTGCATGGCGTCGCTGCGCTCGGCCAGCGTGTCCATGGTGCGCAGCAGCCGCTGGTGCGTGACCGAGGCGCTGTCGACGCCAGGCACTTGCGCACCTTCGAGCCAGCGCAGCACGCCGAGTTTGGAGGTGGCGTCGCACAGGCGGTTGAACACCATCACCCGCAGCAGCCGCTCGGCGTCGAAGGCACCGTGGGCATTGCGCAGGACACGGCGGAACGCCTCGTCCCAGCCCAACTTGTGCCACAGCGCGTGCAGCATCCAGGTGTCGCCCACCGCCAGCGCCGGGGCAAACCGCACCGAGGGCGCCTGCGGCTCCTGCCCGTCGATGACGCGATGCAGGCCGCGGACCAGGGCGTCGGCCGTACCGGCGCGCACCTGCTCCAAGCGACCCAGGGTGGCGACGACGCGCTGGCGGGAGACCCCCAGGTCATCGCGGTACGCCTCCACGAGCTTGACGTAGCTGCGCGATCCGGAGCGGGTGAGCTTGACGAACATGTCGCCACTATATCGCAGGAAACAACGCTAATGCGTATATTCAAAGAAATAACGTGTCACTACAGCGTTCGCGCCGAAAAGAGGCCTAAGGTCCTGTTACGACACAACTTCCAGCCGGATTCGGGGCGCAAAGACGTCGAACTTGGGTGAAAAAGGTTAGCGAGCGCTTTCTTTTGGTCGAGGGCGTGTTTTACCTCCACGCGCCGGAGGGAGTGGGTCGGTCAAAGCTCGCTGCAAACGCCGAGAAACTCCTGGGTGTTCCCATGACCGATCGCAATTG
>JAJTBK010000507.1 GCA_021286965.1 Comamonadaceae bacterium
TGAACTGGCGCAGGCCCAAAGCGAACAGCGCAGCGCCCGCGCACGGCTGGCCAGCTTGCTGGGGGCCAGCCCGCCACAGTTCACCCAGGTGTCGGGCAGTGTGGATGATCTCCCGGTCGTCCCTTCGCTGGATGACATCCAGCAGCGCCTGTCGGCCTCGTCGGCATTGCGCCGGGCGCAGTTGGAAGTTGAACGCCGCAGGTCATTGGCTGACGTGGAGCGGAGCAAGCAAACGCCAGATGTCACGGTCAGCCTGGGCGTGAAGCGCCCGAACGAGCTTGCGCGCAATCAGTTGATGCTCGGCGTTTCCGTGCCGCTGCCTTTGTTTGACCGCAATCAGGGCAACTTGCTGGAAGCGTTGAAGCGTGAAGACAAGGCGCGGGACGAACTCCAGGCGTTGAACCTGCGCCTGAGCACGGAAGTGCTGCAAGCCCGCGAACGGCTGACGTTGGTTCGCGGCGAGATCGACGTGTTGCAGCGCGAGGTACTGCCTGGGGCCAAGAGCGCCTATGACGCGGCCACCGTGGGTTTTGGCTACGGAAAGTTCAATTTCCTGGAAGTGCTGGACGCACAGCGCACCTACTTCGCCGCCCAATCCCAATACCTCAAGGCACTGGCCGAAGCGCATCGCGCGGCGGCGGACATGGATCGCGTGATCGGCGCATCCGAACCCACGACCACCCCGCCCGCGAACAAGGAATGAACATGAAATTCGACACGAACAAACTGAACGTCGGCAAGAAGCAATGGATTGCCATCGCCGTGATCGCCGTTGTGGGCGTTGGACTGGGCGGCGCCATCCTCGGCGGCAAGACGGGCAAGAGCGCCGAAGGCGAGGGCCACAGCAGCCACGTTGAAGCCAAGGCCCACAGCGATGGTGAGCATCATGGCAAGACAAGCGATGCGCAGCACGAGGACGACAAGGGCCATGCGGATGGCGAGCACCATGAAGGGCCGGGCAAGGGGCCGCATGGCGGCAAGCTGTTCAATGAAGGGGATTTCGGATTGGAGGCATTGCTCGCCGAAGACGGCGGCGAGCCGCGCCTACGCATCTGGCTGTACGACAAGGGCAAGGCGCTGGCCGCCAGCGCCGCCAAGGTCAGCGCCACCGTTTCGCGTTTGACCGGCGAGAAGCAGGCGCTCAATTTCGCGCCCGACAAAGACAGTCTGCTGAGTCGCGAGACCGTGCCGGAGCCCCATGCGTTCGAGATCAACATCGTGGCACAAACGGCCAATGCGCCTTTCAGGTTCAGCTTCAGCCAGGAAGAGGGGAAAGTCGAACTCAGCGATGCGCAAATCAAGGCGGCATCCATCGGCATCGACACCGCAGGGGCTGCAAGCATCAAGTCTGCCCTGCAATTGCCGGGCGAGATCCGCCTGAACGAAGACCGCACCTCGCATGTCGTCCCGCGCATGGCGGGCGTGGTCGAGAGCGTGCAGGCCAGCTTGGGACAAACGGTCAAGAAGGGACAGGTGCTGGCGGTCATAACCAGCCCGACCGCCTCCGAGCAGCGCAGCGAATTGCAGACGGCGCAAAAGCGGCTGGCTTTGGCCAAGACCACCTTCGAGCGCGAGAAGCGGCTGTGGGAACAGAAGATTTCCGCCGAGCAGGATTACCTGCAAGCCGGGCAGGCATTGAACGAGGCGCAGGTCGCCGTGGCCAACGCGCAGCAGAAGCTGTCTGCCGTGGGCCTGGCCCCAGGGTCTTCGGGCGGGCTGAACCGCCTGGAGTTGCGCGCACCCTTCGATGGCGTGGTGATTGAAAAGCACCTCAGCCAGGGCGAAGCCGTCAAGGAAGACGCTGCCGTGTTCACTGTGTCTGACCTGGGCCAGGTCTGGGCGGAAATCAACGTGCCTGCCAAGGATTTGCCGCTCGTCCGAGTGGGCGAAAAAGTCAACATCAAGGCCACGGCCTTCGATGCCAGCGCGCAAGGCACCATCACTTTCGTGGGCGCGTTGATCGGCGAGCAGACCCGCACGGCCAAGGCCCGCGTGGTCTTGGCCAATCCGCAGGGCGCGTGGCGTCCCGGCCTGTTCGTCAATGTGGAAGTGACCGCATCCGAGGCCAACGTGCCCGTCACTGTGGCCAGCGATGCGATACAGAGCGTGGGCGACAAGCCCGTCGTCTTCGTCAAGGTGAATGACGGCTTCGTGGCCCAGCCCGTGCAGTTGGGCCGCAGCGACGGCAAGCGCGTCGAGGTGCTGCAAGGGCTCCAAGCCGGGGCAGCGTATGCGGCGGCAGGCAGTTTCGTCGTGAAGTCCGAACTCGGCAAAGCCTCTGCCGAACACACCCATTGATGCCGGAGCCACGTCCATGTTTGAAAAACTTATTCGCGCGGCCATCGAGCACCGATGGCTGGTGCTGCTGGCCGCCATCGGCATGGCCGCCATTGGCGTATTCAGCTATCAGAAGCTGCCCATCGACGCCGTTCCGGACATCACCAACGTCCAGGTGCAGATCAATACGCAGGCGCCGGGCTATTCGCCGCTGGAGGTCGAGCAACGGGTGACGTACCCGATTGAAACGGTGATGGCGGGCCTGCCCAACCTGGAGCAGACCCGCTCCCTGTCGCGCTATGGTCTGTCGCAAGTGACGGTGATCTTCAAGGACGGCACCGACATCTACTTCGCGCGCCAGTTGGTCAATGAGCGCATCCAGGAGGCACGCGACAAACTGCCCGCCGGCATCACGCCTGCACTGGGGCCGATTTCCACCGGCCTGGGCGAAATTTACCTGTGGACGGTCGAGGCCCAGGACGGTGCGAAGAAGCCCAACGGCACACCCTACACGGCCACCGACCTGCGCGAGATCCAGGACTGGATCATCAAGCCGCAGTTGCGCAACGTGCCCGGCGTGACGGAAATCAACTCGATCGGCGGCTATGCCAAGGAATACCAGATCGCGCCTATCCCCGCGCGTCTGGCTTCGTTGGGCGTCACCCTGCAAGACATCGTGACGGCGCTGGACCGCAACAACGGCAACGTGGGCGCGGGCTACATCGAAAAGCGCGGCGAGCAGTATCTGATCCGGGCGCCTGGGCAGGTCAAGACGCTGGAGGACATCGGCAACGTCATCCTCAGCAGCGCGGGCGGGGTGCCCATCCGCGTGCGCGACGTGGCGGACGTTGGGATGGGGCGCGAACTGCGCACCGGTGCCGCCACGGACAACGGCCGTGAAGTGGTGCTGGGCACGGTCTTCATGCTCATCGGCCAGAACAGTCGCACGGTGTCGCAGGCCGTGGACAAGAAAATGGTGGAGATCAACCGCAGCCTGCCCGAGGGCGTGCACGCGGTGACGGTCTACGACCGCACCGTGCTGGTGGACAAGGCCATCGCCACGGTGAAGAAGAACCTGCTGGAAGGCGCGATCCTGGTGATCGTCATCCTGTTTCTGTTCCTGGGCAACATCCGTGCGGCCATCATCACGGCGACGGTGATTCCCTTGTCGATGCTGTTCACCTTCACGGGCATGGTGCATTACAAGGTGAGCGCCAACCTGATGAGCCTGGGGGCGCTGGATTTCGGCATCATCATCGACGGGGCGGTGGTGATCGTCGAAAACTGCGTGCGCCGCCTGGCCCATGCGCAGGCCCACTACGGCAGGCCCTTGACGCGCACGGAGCGCTTCCACGAGGTGTTCCTGGCGTCCAAGGAATCGCGCCGCGCGCTGCTGTTCGGACAGCTCATCATCATGGTGGTGTACTTACCCATCTTCGCCCTGACGGGCGTGGAAGGGAAGATGTTCCACCCGATGGCGTTCACCGTGGTGGCCGCGCTGGTGGGGGCCATGATCCTGTCGGTGACTTTCATTCCGGCGGCGGTCGCCCTGTTCATCGGCCATCGGGTCAGCGAGACGGAAAACTTCTTGGTGGTGCAAGCCAAGCGCTGGTACGGCCCGTTGCTGGATCGCAT
>JAJTBK010000569.1 GCA_021286965.1 Comamonadaceae bacterium
CGAGCTCAAACCCCAACTGCGCGCCCTGCTGCAATACCATTGCGGCAGCCCGCTGCTGCGCACCCGCCAGCTGATGATGGACCTGCAAACGCTATGACCACCCACCACCTGCCCCGCACCGCCCTGTCCGTCAACGTCAACAAAGTCGCCCTGGTGAGGAACACCCGCCACCTGGGCATCCCCAGCGTCACGCGCGCGGCGCAGCTGTGCCTGGAGGCTGGCGCGCAGGGCATCACCGTGCACCCGCGCCCGGACGAACGCCACATCCGCGCGCACGACGTGTACCAGCTCGCCGAACTCTTGCGCGAGTGGCCGCAGGCGGAATTCAACATCGAGGGCAACCCGACGCACAACCTGATGGAATTCATCCGCCGCGTGCGCCCGCACCAGGCCACCTTCGTGCCCGACAGCCAGGAGCAATTCACCAGCGACCACGGCTGGAACCTGGCGCAGGACGGCGAGCGCCTCAAACCCCTGATCGACGAATGCCGCAGCCTGGGCGTGCGCGTGAGCCTGTTCATGGATCCCATCCCCGGGCAAATGGCCGCCGCACGCAGCCTCGGTGCCGACCGCATCGAGCTCTACACCGAACCCTACGCCGCCGCCTGGGGCCAGCCGGCGCAAGGCGCGCAGCTCGAACGCTACCGCGCCGCCGCCCAGGCCGCGCTCGCCGTTGGCCTGGGCGTGAACGCCGGCCACGACCTCAACCGCGACAACCTGGCCGACTTCCTGGCCCAGGTGCCCGGCGTGCAGGAAGTCTCCATCGGCCACGCCCTGATCGCCGACGCGCTCGAACTCGGCTACGCCGACACGGTGCGCGCCTACCAGCGCTGCATCGACCAGGGGATGCTCGAACGCGACGCGTAGCGCGTCACTCATTAATTGATAGCTGCTCGCGCTTGCCCTGTAAGGGTTTAAGTCCGATTTAACCCATCAACCATGATCTACGGTATCGGCACCGATATTTGCGACGTGCGCCGCATCCGCGCCAGCCTGGAGCGCCACGGCCCGCGCTTTGCTGACAAAGTACTGTGCGCGGCGGAGCTGGCCACCTGGCAGGCGCGCAGCGCCCGCTGGCCCGAGCGCGGTGTGCGCTACCTGGCGACGCGCTTTTCGGCCAAGGAGGCGTTCTCCAAGGCCATTGGCCTGGGCATGGTGATGCCCATGACCTGGCGCGCCTGCGAGATTGCCAACCTCGAAAGCGGCCAGCCCACCGTGCTGCTGCACGGTGCGTTGCGCGATTGGTTTGCCGCGCGCGGCCTGCGCTGCCACCTGAGCATGAGCGACGAGAGCGACTACGCAGCGAGCTTTTGCGTCGTCGAGACTCTTGAATAAAATTCGGCTCCAGCGCTTACCCAATCAGCGTGAGCAGCTATCAAAATAATAGTGTAATGAACCGTGTTATGACCTTGCACCGCCCTCTCATCATTGACGTTGCCGGCCTCGAACTCACGGCTGCTGACCGCCGCCGCCTGGCGCACCCGCTGGTCGGCGGCATGATTTTGTTCAAGCGCAACTGGCAGGATCGGGCGCAGCTGCAGCAGCTGTGCGCCGCCATCAAGGCCGTGCGTGCCGACCTGCTGATCTGCGTTGATCACGAAGGCGGGCGCGTGCAGCGCTTTCAGACCGATGGCTTCACGCACCTGCCGCCCATGCGCGCCCTGGGCCAGCGCTGGCCGCAAGACGGCAATGGCCGCCAGGCGCTGCAGGCGCTGGAGCTGGCCAGCGCTGCCGGCTACGTGCTCGGCAGCGAGCTGCGCGCCTGCGGCGTGGATTTTTCTTTTACCCCGGTGCTCGACCTGGACTGGACGCAGGACGACGCTTCGCGCAGCAGCGTGATTGGGGACCGCTCTTTGGGGCGCGACCCGGGCGTGGTCGCCCTCCTGGCCAAAAGCCTGGCGCAGGGCCTGCAGCAGGCGGGCATGGCGCATTGCGGCAAACATTTTCCCGGCCACGGCTTTGTGCAGGCCGATTCGCACACCGACATTCCGGTCGATCCGCGCCCGCTGGCGGCCATCTTGCAGGACGACGCCGCGCCCTACGGCTGGCTGGCGCCGCAGCTCTCGAGCGTCATGCCGGCGCACGTCATCTATCCCGAGGTCGATAGCCGCCCGGCGGGCTTTAGCCGCATCTGGCTGCAAGATGTTTTGCGCCGCCAGCTCGGTTTTGACGGCGCCATCTTCAGCGACGACCTGAGCATGGAGGGCGCGCGCCGCCTCGATGGCCAGAGCATCAGCTACACCGACGCCGCCCTGGCGGCGCTGCAGGCGGGTTGCGACCTGGCACTGCTGTGCAACCAGAGCCTGGGCGACGGCCAGGCGCTCGACGGCCTGCTCGACGGCCTGGCCCAGGCGCAGGCGCAGGGGCGCTGGCAACCGAGCGCCGCCAGCGAGGAGCGGCGCCAGGCGCTGCTGCCGCGCACCGCCCCCCTGTCCTGGCAGGCGCTGCTGCAGCAGCCGGCGTACCAGCGGGCGCGGGCCTGTGTGTGCAGTTGCTGATGCTTACATTTGCCCCCGGGCATGGGTCAACGCCTGCTGCGGGCCACAGTTGAATGGGTAGCCGTCCGGAGCCAGCATCGCGCCCGGCCCGCATTCCCAGGAGAACCCCCATGCGCACTCCCCGTGCCCCCGCATTTCCCGCTGCGCTCTTGCTGCTCGGCACCCTGGCCCTGGGTGGCTGCGACCGGCTGCCCAAGCCGCAGTTGCAAGACGCCGCCGCACCCGCCGCCACCCCGGCGGCGGCCCCCACGGCCACCCCGGCGCGTTACACCCCGCCGAGCGCCGAAGTGCTCTACCAGATGGTGGCGCCGATCGCCCTCTACCCCGACAGCCTGGTGGCGCAAACCCTGGCTGCCGCCACCTACCCGGATCAGGTCACGGCCGCGCAGCTGTGGATCGGGCAGAACCCGGCCCTCAAGGGCCAGGCGCTGAGCGACGCCGCCAACCAGCAGCCCTGGGACCCGAGCGTGAAGGCGCTCACGGCCTTCCCCAACGTGCTGCAGCAGCTCACCGCCAACCTGCCCTGGACCCAGGCCCTGGGCCAGGCGTACTACAACGACCCGAGCGACGTCATGAACGCCATCCAGGCGCTGCGTGCCCGCGCGCAGCAGGTCGGCACGCTGCAAAGCTCGCGCCACCTGCGCGTGGTGACGCAGGCGCATGGCACCGTGGCAGCGCCGGCCATGGCCAGCGACGCCGCGCCCGTGGTGTACAGCGGCCCGGCCGTGGTGCCACCGCCGAGCAGCACCATCCTCATCGAGCCGGCCGAGGTGAGCACGGTCTACGTCCCCGCGTATAACCCCGAGGTGGTCTATGGCACGCCGGTGCCGCTGTACCCGCGCTACCGCCCGCCCATCGTGCTGCCCGGGGTGGTCATGGCGCCGGTGGTGGGTGTGGTGGCCCCTGCGGCCCCTCCGCCCTTGCTCACCTTTGGCCTGGGCGTGGTCGTCGGCGCCTTGGCGGTGCAGCCGCACTGGGGCTGGAATGCCTGGGGCATGTACTGGGGTGCACCGGCCCCGGTGGTGCCCGTGGGCTGGGGCGCCGCACCGCCACCACCGCCGCCGCCAGCGGTGGTGTACCGGGGCGACACCTACG
>JAJTBK010000511.1 GCA_021286965.1 Comamonadaceae bacterium
CAGAAACGCCTGCACGATGGTTTCCGGGCCGATGCCGGCGCTGTCGCCCTGGGTGATGAGCAGCGGCAGAGGGGGGGCAGAATTTGGCATAAAAACAGGTTCCAGCGCTTTATTGGCAAGCGCTAATAGCTATCAAAACAATAGCTTTATGCGGGGTTGTCGATGTCGATGAACTGGTGCTCCAGGCCGTACTCGGCCGCCAGCTGCGCCGCCAGCGCGGGCGCGCCATAGCGCTCGGTGGCGTGGTGACCGGCGGCCACAAAGGCCACGCCCGTCTCACGCGCCAGGTGTGCCTGGGGCTCGGAAATTTCGCCGGTCATGAACGCATCGGCACCGGCGGCGATGGCAGCCTCGAAAAAGCCCTGCGCCCCGCCCGAGCACCAGGCAATGCGGCGCAGCGCCCGGCCATCGCCCGGCACCAGCGTCACGCTGCGCCCCAGGCGCTGCTGCACGTGGGTGGCCAGGGCGGCGCCATCGGCAAAGGCGGCGGGGGCGAGAAAACCCAGCTCCTGCTCGCCAAAGCGCTGCTCGGCCTGCCAGCCCAGCACGCGGCCGAGCTGGGCGTTGTTGCCCAGCTCGGGGTGGGCGTCCAGCGGCAGGTGGTAGGCGATGAGGTTGATGTCGTGCGCCAGCAGCAGGCGCAGGCGCTCCTTCATCCAGCCGACCACGCGCCCGTCCTGGCCGCGCCAGAACAGGCCGTGGTGCACCAGCAAGGTGTCGGCACCAGCGGCGATGGCAGCCTCGATCAGCGCACGGCTGGCGGTCACGCCGCTGACGATGCGCGCCACCTGCGCGCGGCCTTCGACCTGCAGGCCGTTGGGGCCATAGTCCTTGAAGCGCTCGGGCTGCAGCAGCCCATCGAGGCGGCGCAGCAGTTCGGTACGGGAGATGCTCATGCGCGGCATTGTCGGCCAGCCTTCGCCGACAATGGGCGCTTTCCCACCCCTGTAAAGCACAATTTTCATGAAGCGCTTTTGGCTGCTGTTCTCGCAGGCCGTGACCGTGCTGGTTGCGGCCTATTTCGTCGTCGCCACGCTGCAGCCCGACTGGCTGCGCCGCAGCCCGCGCCTGTCGGGTGCCGGCGTGACCCTGCTCGAAGCGGCGCCCACGCCCGCCGGCAGCGGCGCCCCGGGCAGCTTCAGCACGGCGGCGCGCAAAGCGGCGCCGGCGGTGGTCAGCATCACCACCAGCAAGGCGGTGCGCCATCCGCGCAGCAACGATCCCTGGTTCCAGTTCTTCTTTGGCGACCAGGGGCCGCAGGCGCAGACCGGGCTGGGCAGCGGCGTCATCGTCAGCCCCGACGGCTACATCCTGACCAACAACCACGTGGTCGAGGGCGCCGACGAGATCGAGGTCACCCTCACCGACAGCCGCCACGCGCAGGCCCGCATCATCGGCACCGACCCGGACACCGACCTGGCGATCCTCAAGATCGGGCTCGACAAACTGCCGGTGATCGTGCTCGGCAACTCCGACCAGCTCGCCGTCGGCGACCATGTGCTGGCGATTGGCAACCCCTTTGGCGTCGGCCAGACCGTGACCAGCGGCATCGTCTCGGCCCTGGGGCGCAGCCAGCTGGGCATCAACACGTTCGAGAATTTCATCCAGACCGATGCCGCCATCAACCCCGGCAACTCCGGCGGCGCGCTGGTGGACGTGCTGGGCAACCTGCAGGGCATCAACACCGCGATTTACTCGCGCTCGGGTGGCAGCATGGGCATTGGCTTTGCCATTCCGGTCTCGACCGCGCGCCAGGTGCTCGACGGTATCGTGCGCGACGGCCAGGTGCGCCGGGGCTGGATCGGCGTCGAACCGAACGAGCTCTCGCCCGAGCTGGCCGAACCCTTCGGCGTCAAGGCGGCGCAGGGCGTCATCATCACCGGCGTGTTGCAGGCCGGGCCAGCAGCCCAGGCCGGGCTGCGCCCGGGCGACGTGATCGTGGAAGTGGCCGGGCACCCGGTGCACAACGTCTCGGAGCTACTGACCCAGGTGGCGGCGCTGCAGCCGGGCGTGAGCGCCGAGCTGCGCCTGCAGCGCGGCAGCGAGGAGCTGCAGCTGCCCATCACCCCCGGCCTGCGCCCGCAGCAGCGCGTGCAGCGGCGCTAAGGCGACGCTGAAGAAGTCCCCGCGATGCGATGCGCCCTGGTTTGGGATGAGCTGCAAGGCGTAAAGCACAGCAATAGCCGTAGCTATTGCGAGCATTTGCAACGCCGCAGATCGCCCAAACCGGGGATGCGGCGCGCGCAAGGGACTTTTTCAGCGTTGCCCTAAAGCCGGATCAGGCTCAGGCGGCGTCCGCGCCGCCGTCCTCGTCCGGCGCCTTGGAGACGCGCACGAACCAGCCGGCGGCCAGGATGCCGACCTCGTACAGCAGGCACATCGGCACGGCCAGCGCCAGCTGCGAGATCACGTCCGGCGGCGTGACGACGGCGGCGACGATGAAGGCGACGACGATGAAATAGCCCCGGAAGGACTTGAGCTTGGCCACCTCGACCAGCCCAAAGCGCACCAGCAGCATGACGACGATGGGCACCTGGAACGCCAGGCCAAAGGCCAGGTACAGCGACAAAATCGATTCGACGTAGGAAGCGATGTCGGGCGTGGCGGCCACGCTCGCCGGGGTAAAGCCCTGGATGAAGGCGAACATCTTGTCGAGCACGAAAAACTGCACGAAGGCGATGCCGGCGTAGGCCAGGACGCTGCCGAAAAAGATCAGCGGCAGGGCAAACTTCTTCTCGTGGCTGTACAGGCCCGGGGCCACAAAGGCCCACATCTGGTAGATCAGCCACGGCAGCACCGCCAGCACGGCCACCAGCATCAGGACCTTGAGCGGCACGAAAAACGGCGTGAACACGCCGACGGCAATGAGCTTGGCGTCCGGCGGCATGTGCGCGCGGATGGGGTGGGCGATGAAGTCGATCAGGCCATTGGGCCCGGGCCAGATGGCCAGCACCGCCACCGCCAGGGCGATGCCGTAGATGCAGTAGAGCAGGCGGTCGCGCAGCTCCATCAGGTGCTGCACAAAGGGCTGCTCGGTGCCGGCGAGTTCGTCGTTCGGGGGTGGGGTCTGGGACATGGCTAGGGGAAGGGGCGGTCAACAAGCCCCCCGCGCGCCGCAGGCGGGCGCAGATTCAACGGGATTTTTTCGGCCGAAAGCGCGCTACGCGCGCCGCGCCGGACTGCACATGGGTGCGCACGCCGGCACGGGCCTTGTACCAGCGCGGGGTGGTGCCGCGCTTGAGGCGCCAGTTCTTGCCCGGGTGCTGGTACACCGGCACGGCCGGGGTGGTGTCGGGCGCGCCCTCATAGGCGTCGCGCAAGGTGGCGGCGGTGTCGTGCCAGTCTTTTTCAAAGGCCCGGGCTTCGGTCTGGATGGACTGCTCGACGTCGCGCGCCGCACCCTCGACCTGCTCTTTCATCTTGCGCAGCTCGTCCATCTCCATGGTGCGGTTGACCTCTGCCTTGACGTCGGCCACGTAGCGCTGGGCCTTGCCGAGCAAGGTGCCGACGGTGCGCGCCACGCGCGGCAGCTTTTCCGGGCCGATGACGATCAGCGCCACAGCGCCGACCAGCGCCATCTTGGACAGGCCAATGTCGATCATCGCCGTTCCGTGCCTTCAGCTTTTTTGCTTGGCCTGGACGTCGATGGTGTTGGCGTCAGCGGCCTGCTGGTTGGCCACCTGCTGCGCGGGTGCGGCCGGGGTGGCGGGGGCATCGGGGGCGCTGCCGTCCTTCATGCCGTCTTTGAAGCCTTTGACCGCGCCGCCCAGATCGGAGCCGATGTTCTTGAGCTTTTTGGTACCGAACACCAGCACCACGATCAGCAGCACCACCAGCCAGTGCCAAATGGAAAACGAGCCCATGAAAAATCTCCTAAGGAATGCATCAATTGTAGTCGGCAGGCCCGGGTTCACCCGCAGGCGCCCCGGCGCGGCGCAGGGTCAGGCTTGATCAGCGTCAACCCTTGAGCCAGGGGCGCGGCCCGCCCATGACGTGCACGTGCAGGTGCTGCACCTCCTGCCCGCCCTCACTGCCGGTGTTGACGACGATGCGAAAGCCGCCCTCGGGGTATGGGTTGCAGCCCTGCTCCAGCGCCAGGCGCGGCGCCAGCGCCATGATGCGCCCGAGCAGCGCCTCGTGCTGCGCCCCCACCTGCGCCATGGAGGCGATGTGCTGCTTGGGGATGATGAGAAAGTGCACCGGCGCCCAGGGGGCGATGTCGTGGAAGGCGTAGAGGTCTTCGTCCTCGTAGACTTTTTTCGACGGGATCTGGCCGGCAGCGATTTTGCAAAAAATGCAGTTCGGATCGTGCATGGATGAAAGCGCTCCAAAAATCAGGAACAAAAATCAAGAAGTCACGGCCTGGCTGCGGTTCATCGCCACCATGCCGCGCACGATGCGGTACAGGAACCACAGCGAGATCAGGCTCCAGGCGATCCAGCCCGGCAGCAAAAAGAACAGCCACAGCGGCGCCGTCACCAGGTAGAGCACGCCGGCCCACAGCACCGAGTCGATGCGCCAGGAAAAATGGCTGGCCTGCCAGCTGCCCTGGGCCTCGCCTTTTTTCACCAGGTCGAGCACCAGGGCGATGAGCAGCAGCGCGGCGCTGGGCTGCGCGCCGGGAATGACGGCGGCAACGGCGACGATCAGGTGCAGCACATAGCTCACCCAGCCCCAGGCCTTGAGGCCCTCGGCGCGTTCGTCCTGCACGTCGATGATGTCGGGCTTGTCCTCGGGACTCATTGCGGCGCTCCTTCCTCCTGCGCACGTGCCTGGGCCTTGCGCAGGGCTTTTTCCTCGATGCCGCTGGTGCCCTCGCGGCGTTCGAGCTCGGCGATCACGTCCGCCGGCGCCAGGCCGTAGTGGGCGAGCGCGATCATGCTGTGAAACCACAGGTCCGCCACCTCGTACACCAGCTTGTCGGCGCTGGCGCCATGGTCCACGTCCTTGGCGGCCATCACCACCTCGGTGGCTTCCTCGCCGATTTTTTTCAGGAAGGCGTCCGGTCCCTTGTGCAGCAGGCGCGCAACGTAGCTGCTGTCGGGGTTGCCGCCCTGCGCGGGCTTGCGGCTTTCAATCACGGCGGCCAGGCGGGCCAGGGAGTCTTGGCTGGTGGAGGTCATGGGGTTTATTTGTAGATGGTTTGCGGGTCTTTCAAGACGGGTTCGACCGCCTGCCAGGCGCCGCCTTGCAGCTCGCTGTAAAAGCAGCTGTGGCGCCCGGTGTGGCAGACGATGCCGGGCACGTGCCCGGTTTGCGTCACGCTCAGCAAGATCACGTCCTGGTCGCAATCGAGGCGGATGGCGTGCACGGTCTGCACGTGGCCCGATTCCTCGCCCTTGAACCACAGCTTGCCGCGCGAGCGGCTGAAGTACACCGCGCGCCCGAGTTCTGCCGTTTTTTGCAGCGCCTCGCGGTTCATCCAGGCGAACATGAGCACGTCGCCCGTGCCTTTTTCCTGCGCAATCACCGGTACCAGGCCCTTGTCGTCCCAGCGCACCCGCTCCAGCCAATCCATGGCCGACTCCTTTTTTGATAGCTGTTAGCGCTTGATTGGCGCCATGTTCAGCCACATATACGATTCAAACCCAAGCAAATCAAGCGCTAGCAGCTCTTGTTTTAATAGCAATCAAAGCCGCACCGGAATGCCGCGTGCGCGCATGTGCTCCTTCGCCTGGCGCACGGTGAATTCGCCGTAGTGAAAGATGCTGGCGGCGAGCACGGCATCGGCCCCGCCCTGCTGGATGCCGTCGGCCAGGTGGTCGAGGTTGCCCACGCCACCCGAGGCGATCACGGGCACGCCCACGGCGTCGCTCACAGCGCGCGTGAGCGCCAGGTCGAAGCCGCTCTTGGTGCCGTCGCGGTCCATGCTGGTAAGCAAAATCTCGCCCGCGCCCCGGCGCGCCATGTCCTCGGCCCAGCGCACGGCATCCAGGCCGGTGTTCTTGCGCCCGCCGTGGCTGTACACGTCCCAGCCCTCGCCGCGCTGCGCCAAATCTTCGCCCTGGCGGCGCTTGGCGTCGATGGCGACGACGATGCACTGCGCGCCGTACTTGTCACTCGCCTGGTTGATGACCTCGGGCGTGGCAATCGCCGCTGAATTGAAGCTGGTCTTGTCGGCGCCCGCGTTCAAGAGCCGGCGCACGTCAGCCACCGTGCGCACGCCGCCGCCCACCGTCAGCGGGATGAAGACCTGGCTGGCCACGGCCTCGATGATGGGCAGGATCAGGTCGCGCCCGTCACTGGTGGCGGTGATGTCGAGGAAGGTGAGTTCGTCCGCGCCCTGCTCGTTGTAGCGCGCGGCGATCTCGACCGGATCGCCGGCGTCGCGCAGTTCGACGAAGTTGACGCCCTTGACGACGCGACCACCGGTCACGTCCAGGCAGGGGATGATGCGTTTGGCAAGCATGGCAATGGTTCTACGGCTGGGGCCGGCAAGATACCACGCCGACGCAGGTCATTGGGCCAGCTGGCGCGCCACGCCGTCCTGCCAGCGCCAGGCGTCCTGGCACATGGCGGCCACGTCGCGCTGCGCACGCCAGCCCAGCAGCTGCTGCGCCAGTGCCGGATCGGCCCAGCAGGCAGCGACGTCGCCGGCGCGGCGCGGCAAGATGCGGTAGGGCACGGCGCGCCCACTGGCGGCCTCAAAGGCGCGCACCATCTCCAGCACCGACACCGGCACCCCCGTGCCCAGGTTCACCGTCAGCAGCCCCGGGTGCGCGCGCAGGTAGCGCAGCGCCGCCACATGGCCCTCGGCCAGGTCGCAGACGTGGATGTAGTCGCGCAGCCCCGTACCGTCGGGCGTGGGGTAATCGCTGCCAAACACGCCCAGCGCCTCGCGCCGGCCCTCGGCCACCTGCGCCACGTAGGGCATGAGGTTGTTCGGAATGCCCTGCGGGTCTTCGCCGATCAAGCCGCTTTCGTGCGCGCCCACGGGGTTGAAGTAGCGCAGCCGCGCCAGGCGCCACTGGCCGGGGGCGCTGGCGTCGAGGTCAGCCAGCACCTGCTCCATCATCAGCTTGCTCCAGCCGTAGGGGTTGGTGGCCGAGCAGGGGAAATCCTCGCGGATCGGCAGGCTCGCCGGATCGCCGTACACCGTGGCCGAGGAGGAAAACACCATGCTGCGCACGCCCGCCGCATCCATGGCCTGCAGCAGCGCCACCGTGCCGGCAACGTTGTTGTCGTAGTAGCGCAGCGGCTGCGCCACCGACTCGCCCACGGCCTTGAAAGCGGCAAAGTGCATCACCGCCTCGATGGCGTGGCTGGCAAACAACTCCTGCAGCAGCGCCGCATCGCGCACGTCGCCCTGCACACACGCCACCGCCTGGCCGGTGATCTGCTGCACGCGCTCGAGCACCGACGGCCGGCTGTTACTAAAGTTATCGAGCACGACGAAACGTTCACCCGCCGCCGCCAGCGCGACGCACACATGCGAGCCGATATAGCCCGCGCCTCCAGTCACCAAAATCACGGCACGCCCCTTGATGCGATTGAAAATGACAATCGAAAGATAAAACTCAATCGACAATTGAATACAATTGGAACACATAAGATACCTTCGATGAGCCGCCTCCTGTCCGTCTTTTCCCGCTGCACCCGCCGCCCCTGGTGGCCTCTGGCACTGGCCGCCTGGCTGTGTGGCCTGCAGCCGGCGCTGGCCCAGCCGGCGCCGGCC
>JAJTBK010000006.1 GCA_021286965.1 Comamonadaceae bacterium
CTCCTTCAAAAAGTATTGTCATGGCCCCTTGCCGGGCGCCGCCCGTACGGCGCTGGGTGGGGGCCGCTGTGTGCGGCAAATGTTTTTGCCTGAAAAAAATACGCCCTGCGGCAGGGCAGGGCGCGGGTGTGCCGTCCGCCGGGGCTCAGTCGCTGGTGGCTTCCTTGACGATCAGCCATTGGCCGCCGACCCTGGCCAGCTGCAGGGTCTTGCGGTTGGAGACGCTCAGCTGGTCGGCCTGGTAGTCCTGGAGAAAGTGTGCCTGCGCCTTGTCGCCCTGGACCTGCACCTGCAGGTTCTGCACCTTGACGCTGATGCTGGCCTTGTTGGCGATGCGTTCGCGCCGTTGCTGTTCCCAGGCCGCACGCGGCATCTGGCCGGGGGGCGTGAAGTCTTTGCCATAGGCCCCCAGGTAGGCCGCGATGTCCTTGCTGGCCCAGGCTTGGGCCCAGGCCTGCACGGCGGCGGTGACGTTTTGCTCGGCGCTCTCGCTGGCGGCCGGCGCAGGGGCCGGGGTCGGTGCGGCGTTGGCCTTGCTGCCTTTGAGTGCGGCCTGGCCGGGTGTGAAGAGGTCGCGCAGCAGCGTCAGCTTGGGCGCCACGGTGGCGTTGCTGCCGTCGAGCTGCAATGCCTTGCTGTACGCCTGGCCAGCCAGGCGGGCGTAGACGTCGCCCAGGTTTTCGTATGCCGTGGCGTAGTTCGGGTTGGTGCGGATCGCCATCTCCAGCGCTGCGCGTGCCTTGTCATACTGGCCCTGGCCGGCGTAGAGCACGGCCAGGTTGTTGTAGGGCTCGGGCAGCTCGGGGTAGTCCTCGGTCAGGCGCGTGAAGGTCTGGATGGCGTCGGCCGTCTTGCCCGACTCGGTCTGGATCACGCCCTTGAGAAAGCGCATCTGCGGATCGCGCGGTTTGCCCTCCAGGTACTGCTCGGCCTTGGCCTGGGCCTCGGCCAGCTTGCCGCTGCGCACCAGTTGGTTGACGTTGCCGTAGTCGTCGGCATGGGCGGCACAGGCGGCCAGCAGGGCCGCAGCAAGGCTCAGCGCGCGCAGGCGGTTGCGCAGGAAGGTGCGTACAGGCATGGGGGACTTTCGCTCCGGACGGGCCCCCAGAGGGGCGGGGGGCTTATACTGCGGCGGATTGTAGCTGAGGGGTTTTTGCTGATGCCGGTGCGCTGCTGCTGGTGTTTTTCCCAGCTACCGGGGCGTTTTCCTGCATCGCCCCTTGCTGAACTTCCCCCCAAGAACATCCCATGAGTTTGCGTATCTACAACACGCTGTCGCGTGCCTTGGAGGCGTTTTCGCCGCTCGAACCCGGCCATGTGCGCATGTACGTCTGTGGCATGACGGTGTATGACCTGTGCCATGTCGGCCACGCGCGCTCCATGATTGCCTTTGACGTCGTGCAGCGCTGGCTGCGCGAAAGCGGCTACCGCGTCACCTTCGTGCGCAACATCACCGACATTGACGACAAAATTATCCGCCGCGCGCTGGAGAACGGCGAAACCATCGGCGCCCTGACCGAGCGCATGATCGCCGAGATGTACCGCGACGCCGATGCCCTGGGCATCGAACGCCCGCAGCACGATCCGCGCGCCACCGCCTACGTGCCGCAGATGCTGGCGCTGACGGCGCAGCTCGAGGACAAGGGCCTGGCCTACCGCACGCCAGCGGGCGATGTGAACTTTGCCGTGCGCAAGTTCCCTGGCTACGGCAAGCTCTCGGGCAAGAGCCTTGACGAGCTCAACGCCGGCGAGCGCGTGGCCGTGCAGGAGGGCAAGCACGATCCGCTCGACTTCGTGCTCTGGAAATCGGCCAAGGAGAGCGAGCCGGCCGAGGCGAAATGGCCCAGCCCCTACGGCGCCGGGCGCCCGGGCTGGCACATCGAATGCTCGGCCATGTGCCAAGCGCTGCTCGGGCAGAGCATCGACATCCATGGCGGCGGCGCCGACCTGCAATTCCCGCACCACGAGAACGAAATCGCGCAGAGCGAGGGTGCGCATGGCACGCCGCTGGCACGCTTTTGGATGCACAACGGCTTCATCAACATCGACAACGAGAAGATGTCCAAGAGCCTGGGCAACTTCTTCACCATCCGCGACGTGCTGGCGCAGTTCGATGCCGAGACGGTGCGCTTTTTCGTCGTGCGCAGCCATTACCGCAGCCCGCTGAACTACAGCGACGCGCACCTGCAGGACGCGCGCAGCGGCTTGAAGCGCCTGTACACGGCGCTCGCAGCGGTGGCGCCAGTGGCTGCACCCATCGACTGGAGCAACCCTTACGCTGCGCGCTTTCAGGCCGCCATGGACGAAGACTTTGGCACGCCCGAGGCCGTGGCCGTGCTCTTTGATCTGGCGAGCGAGGTCAACCGCACGCGCAGCGGCGCGCTCGCCGGCCTGCTGCAGGCGCTCGGCGGCTGTCTGGGCCTGCTGCAGGGCGCGGCCGATGCCTTTTTGCAATCAGGCGCGGGCCTGGATGCCGATGCCATTGCGGCGCAGATTGCCGCGCGCGCAGCCGCCAAGGCGGCAAAGAACTTTGCCGAGGCCGACCGTATCCGCGCCGAGTTGCTGGCGCAGGGCATCGTCCTCAAGGATTCGCCCCAAGGCACGACCTGGGAGGCGGCGCAGTAAATGCTTTTGATGCAAAAAATGCTTGCAGGGCAGGCGGGGTAAGCGGTGGTTACTATCAAAACAGTAGCGCAAGAGGCGCTGCCTGCGGGTGCGCCCGGTTACTGGGCCGAGGCCTGCCGGCACCTGGTGAAGAAGGATCGGGTGATGAAGCGCCTGATCCCGCAGTTTGCCGTTGAATGCCTGCACACGCGCGGCGATGCGTTTTGCACCCTCTCGCGCAGCATCGTGGGCCAGCAAATTTCGGTCAAGGCGGCGCAGTCGGTGTGGGATCGGTTTGCCGCCCTGGCGCCCGAGCTCACGCCCGAGGCCGTGCTCAAGCTCAAGGTGGACGACATGCGCGGCGCCGGCCTGTCGGCGCGCAAGGTGGACTACCTGGTGGACGTGGCGCTGCACTTTGCCGATGGCCGCCTGCACGTCGATGCCTGGCAGGGCATGGACGACGAGGCCATCATCGCCGAGCTGGTGGCCATCCGGGGCGTGGGCCGCTGGACGGCGGAGATGTTCCTCATCTTTCACCTGCTGCGCCCGAACGTGCTGCCGCTCGACGACGTGGGCCTGATCAACGGCATCAGCCAGCTGTATTTCTCGGGCGAGGCCGTCAGCCGCAGCGAGGTGCGCGAGGTTGCCGCTGCCTGGAAACCGTGGAGCACGGTGGCGACTTGGTATATTTGGCGCTCGCTCGACCCGCTGCCGGTGGTCTACTGACCGCCCCGTGCGCAGCGAGCGTTCGCAGCAACTGGCGGCCACCCCCGACGAGCGCGGGCCGGCCCCCCTAGGAGAACCATCTTGGCGAAAAAGACCTTTCTGGATTTCGAGCAACCGATCGCGGAGCTCGAATCCAAAATCGAAGAACTGCGCTACGTGCAAAACGAGAGCGCGGTCGATATCTCGGAAGAAATCGATCAGCTGAGCAAGAAAAGCCAGCAGCTGACCAAGGACATCTACAGCGATCTCTCGCCCTGGCAGATCACCAAGATTGCCCGCCACCCCGAGCGTCCGTACACGCTCGACTACGTGCGTGAGCTGTTCACCGACTTCGTCGAACTGCACGGCGACCGCCACTTTGCCGACGACCTGTCGATCATCGGCGGTCTGGCGCGCTTTAATGGTCACCCCTGCGTGGTCATTGGCCAGCAAAAAGGCCGCGACACCAAGGAGCGCGCGCTGCGCAACTTCGGCATGAGCCGCCCCGAGGGCTACCGCAAGGCGCTGCGCCTGATGAAGACGGCGGAAAAATTCAAGCTGCCGGTGTTCACCTTCGTCGATACCCCGGGCGCCTTTCCCGGCATCGACGCCGAGGAGCGTGGCCAGTCCGAGGCCATCGGGCGCAACATCTTCGAGATGGCGCAGCTGCAGGTGCCCATCATCACCACCATCATCGGCGAGGGGGGCTCGGGCGGCGCCCTGGCCATCAGCGTAGGCGATCAGACCTTGATGCTGCAGTACTCGGTGTACTCCGTCATCAGCCCGGAGGGCTGCGCCTCCATTTTGTGGAAAACCGGTGACAAGGCCCAGGACGCGGCCGAGGCCCTGGGCATCACGGCGCACCGCTTGAAGGCCCTGGGCCTGGTGGACAAGATCGTCAACGAGCCCGTGGGCGGCGCGCACCGCGACCCCAAGCAGATGGCCGCTTTCTTGAAGCGCGCCCTGAACGACGCCTGGCGCCAGCTGGCCGATTTGAAGCCCAAGGATCTGCTCGAACGGCGCTACGAGCGCCTGCAAAGCTACGGCCGCTTCAACGACACCAAGGCCAGCTGACCCTGGCGCACACCCAGAGCCCCTGCCCGTTTCGGCCAGGGGCTTTTTTTTTGCGTAGATCCCCGTATCCGCAGTAAATGTGTGCAGCAGTAACATGGTCGTCGGCCATAGGACCCGGGCATACAGGAGGCGTTATGTCGTTGTTGAAAACACTCAAG
>JAJTBK010000007.1 GCA_021286965.1 Comamonadaceae bacterium
CCGCGCACCTGAACGCCGTATACGCCGACGCCACCATGTTCCATGGCGTCATCGCGCACGGCATGTTGGGCGCGGCGTTGATCTCGGCGCTGTTTGGCACCCAGTTCCCCGGCCCGGGCACCATCTACCTCGGCCAGGAGCTCAAGTTCACCAAGCCCGTGCGCGTGGGCGACACCCTGACGGTGGTCGCCACGGTGGCGGAGAAGAATGCCGAGAAAAAGCGCGTGCGCATGGACTGCCAGGTGAGCAACCAGCATGGCGAGGTGGTGCTCAAGGGCGACGCCAACCTGATGCCGCCGACGCAAAAAGTGCGCGTGCCGGTCATCAACGCGCCGCAGCTGCAACTGTTCGACCCCGAGGCGCGCTTCAACGCGCTGCTCGACAAGGTGCAGGGCCTGCCCGTGATGCGCTGCGCCGTGGTGCACCCCTGCGATGCCGGCTCGCTCAGCGGCGCCATGGATGCGGCCAGCCACGGCCTGATCAAGCCCGTGCTGATCGGCCCCGAGGGGCGCATCCGCCGCGTGGCCGACGAGGCCAACATCAATCTCGGCGGCGCCGAGATCATCTCCGTCGAGCACAGCCACGCCGCTGCCCAGCTGGCGGCGGAAATGGCGGCACGCCAGGAGGTGGACATCCTCATGAAGGGCAGCCTGCACACCGACGAGCTGCTCAAGGCCGTGCTGGCGCAGCCGGCGCTGCGCACCGGGCGGCGCCTGTCGCACGTGTTCCGCTTCGACGTGCCGCTGTACGCCAAGCCGCTGCTCATCACCGATGCTGCCATCAACATCGCGCCCAGCCTGGCCGAGAAGGTTGATATCGTGCAAAACGCCATCGACTTCGCCCGCGTGCTCGGCACGGGGCAGCCCAAGGTGGCCATCCTGTCGGCGGTCGAGACGGTGACCTCCAGCATCCCCTCGACGCTGGACGCCGCCGCCCTGTGCAAGATGGCCGATCGCGGCCAGATCACGGGCGGCCTGCTCGACGGCCCGCTGGCGTTTGACAACGCCATCTCCATGGACGCGGTGCGCATCAAGGGCATTGCCTCGCAGGTGGCGGGCGACGCCGACATCCTGGCCGTGCCCGACCTGGAGAGCGGCAACATGGTGGCCAAGCAGCTCGAATACCTGGCTGGCGCCAGCGGCTCCGGCCTGGTGCTGGGCGCGCGCGTGCCCATTGCCCTGACCAGCCGCGCCGACGGCCCGATGGCGCGCGTCGCCTCGGCCGTGCTCGCCGTGCTAGTGGCGCACGACCTGCGCCAGAAGGCCCAGGCCAACGCCTGGAAACGCGGCTAAGGCGCAGGAGGGCAGACACACATGGCCATCCTCGCCGTCAACGCGGGCTCGTCCTCGCTCAAGTTCTCGCTGCACCCGCTGCACGGCGGCCAGGTGCAACCGCACGTGCTCTCGGGCTGCATCCAGGGCCTGGAGCCCGGCGGCAGCCCTGCCATGGATTGGAAGGTTCAGGGCGAAAAATGCACGCAAACCCTTGCCGTGCCAGCGGGACAAGCTCCTTTTTTGGTAGCGCTTGAACGCCTGCAGCAGCTCGTGGCGCAGCAAGGCGGGGCGCAGCGCATCGCCGCCGTGGCGCACCGCGTGGTGCACGGTGGCGGCGAGTTCAACGCCAGCGTGTGCGTCGATGAGGGGGTGCTCGCACGTCTGGCGCGCTTCAACTCCCTGGCGCCGCTGCACCAGCCGCACAACCTCGAAGGCATCCGCCGCTTTCGCGCCGCCATGCCGCAGGTGCCGCAGGTGGCCTGCTTCGATACGGCGTTCCACGCCCACATGCCGGAGGTCGATTACGCCTTTGCCCTGCCGCAGGAGCTGCGCGCCCAGGGCGTGCGCCGCTACGGCTTTCACGGCCTGTCGTACCAGTACATCATGTCGGTGCTGCAGGAGCAGACCCTGCGCGGGCGCGGGCGCGTCGTCATGGCGCACCTGGGCAACGGCGCCAGCCTGTGCGCCGCGCGCGACGGCGTCAGCGTCGCCACCACCATGGGCTTTTCCGCCCTCGACGGCCTGATGATGGGCACGCGCAGCGGCTCATTGGACGCCGGTGTGCTGCTGTACCTGATGGAGCAGGGCTGGGATCACGCGCGCATCGAAAAGCTGCTGTACAAGCAATCGGGCCTGCTCGGCGTCTCGGGCATCAGCGCCGACATGCGCCGCCTGCGCACCGAGGCCGCCAGCGGCAACGCCAATGCGCAGCGCGCCATCGACCAGTTCACGCACCGCGTGGTGCGCGAAACCGGGGCGCTGACCGCCTGCCTCGACGGCCTGGACCTGCTCGCCTTCAGCGGCGGCATCGGCGAGAACGACGCCGTGCTGCGCCAGCAGGTGTGCGAGCGCCTGGCCTGGACGGGCCTGCGCATCGACGCCGAGCGCAACCGCCAGGCCGACGGCAAGGCCGCCTGGGCAGTGCACGCGCCCGACAGCCGCATCGAAGTCTGGGTCATCCCCACCGACGAGGGCCGCGTGGCCGCGCGCGAGGCGGCGGCGCTGCTGTAACGCTGCGGTACCGCTGTGGCAGGGGGGCGATTTAAAATCGCCCCCTTTTTTCTTCATTGCAGGCCGCCATGTCCTCTGCCGACGCCTTCCCTCCCGCCACCGTCATCGACGACACCGTGCGCTGGCTCGAACGGGCCGTGATCGGCCTGAACCTGTGCCCCTTTGCCAAGGGGGTGCACACCAAGGGCCAGATCCATTACGCCGTCAGCGCCGCCACCGACGCGCGTGAGCTGCTACAAGATTTGGAGCGCGAGCTCGAAGCCCTGGCCGAGGCGCCCGCTGCCCAGCGCGACACCACGCTGCTGATCGCGCCGCACTGCCTGCAGGATTTTTTGGATTTCAACGACTTCCTCGAACTCGCCGATGGGCTGGTCGAGGCGCTGGATTTGGGCGGCATCCTGCAGGTGGCGTCGTTTCACCCGCAGTTCCAGTTTGAAGGCACGGCGCCGGACGACGTCACCAACGCCACCAACCGCGCGCCGTACCCCACGCTGCACCTGCTGCGCGAGGACAGCATCGACCAGGCCGTGGAGGCATTCCCCGAGGCCGAGATGATCTACGAGCGCAACATGGCCACGCTGCAGCAGCTCGGCCCCGAAGGCTGGGCGGCGCTGGACGTGGGGCCGCGCTGCCCCTTCAGCGCCAAGACGACAGGTAAAATGGCAGGTTCGGCATGAAGGCGCGCGGGGCCAAGGCGGCGCCGGCCGGGGCGGGCGCCGCGCCCTCGGTGGCCGAGCAGCTCGGGCTGCAGCCGGGGCAGTCGCTGGCGCTGCTGCAGGAGCTGCACATCCTCACGCGCGAGGGGCGCATCAACCAGGACTCGCGGCGCAAGCTCAAGCAGGTCACGCACCTGGTGCAGTTCATCACGCCGATCCTGCACGAGCTGGCGCAGGACGGACACGCGCCCCTGCTGGCCGACCACGGCGCGGGCAAGTCCTACCTCGGCTTCATACTCTACGACCTGTTTTTCAAGGCCCTCGGGCGTGGCGAGATCCACGGCATCGAGTGGCGCGCCGAGCTGGTGCAGCGCTCGCAGCAGCTGGCGCAGCAGCTCGGTTTTGCGCGGATGCATTTTTGGAGCATGGCCGTGGCCGATGCGGCGCAGCAGGCCGGGATGCCCGCGCGCTTTGACGTCGTCACCGCGCTGCACGCCTGTGATACGGCCACCGACGACGCCATCGCCTTCGGCATGCAAAAGCGCGCCCGCGCCATGGTGCTGGTGCCCTGCTGCCAGGCCGAACTGGCCGCCGGCCTGCGCCAGAACAAGGCCCTGCAGCTGGCGCGCACGCCGCTGGCCGAACTGTGGCGCCACCCCCTCCACACGCGCGAACTGGGCAGCCACCTGACGAACGTGCTGCGCTGCCTGTACCTGGAGGCCAGCGGCTACCAGGTGACGGTGACCGAGCTCGTGGGCTGGGAGCACAGCATGAAGAACGAGCTCATCATCGCGCGCTACACCGGGCAGAAAAAGCGCAGCGCGCAAGAGCGCCTGCTCGCCATCCTGGATGAATTCGGCCTGCGCGCCACGCTCGGGCCGCGCTTTGGCGTGCTGCCGGCACCGGCCGAGGAGCCCGCTCAGGCGTAAGCGCGGAACCAACCGGCGGCGCGGCGTTTCTCATCCGTATCGCTTGTTCCCCGGAGCCACCACCATGCTGATACCGCGCCGCGACCAGGGCTTTGTCCACCCTGTGGGCAGTGAAATCACGCCGCCG
>JAJTBK010000009.1 GCA_021286965.1 Comamonadaceae bacterium
GGGCTGGTAGTGCAGCACGAATTCGCCCTGCTCCAGGCCCGCCTGCAGGTCGCGCAGCAGCAGGCGCCGCTGCTGCGCCGCCGCCTGCATTCCGGCCTCGAAGAGGGCGAACTGGTTGCGCCCCTTGTCCTTGGCGGCGTACATCGCCAGGTCGGCGTGCTTGAGGAGCTCGACGCCGTCGCTGCCGTCGTCGGGGTAGAAGGTCACGCCCATGCTGACCGAGATGTGCACCGTGTTGCTGCTCAGGTCGTAGGGCTGGGCGATGGCCTGCAGCACTTTGCGGCACACGGGCAGCACATCGTCCTGCGCCTGCAGCCCGGGCAGGATGAGGGTGAACTCGTCGCCCCCCAGGCGGGCAATGAGGTCGGTGGCGCGCACGCAGCCACGCAGGCGCCGCGCCACCTGGCGCAGCAGCTCGTCGCCCTGGTCGTGGCCAAAGGTGTCGTTCACTTCCTTGAAAAAATCCAGATCCAGGAACACCAGCGCAAACGGCAGACGGCTGTGGCGCGCCTGCTCCATGCTGTGCACCAGGTTCTGCTGGAACATCTGCCGGTTGGGCAGCTGGGTGAGGTGGTCGTAGTGCGCCTGGCGCCAGATCGAGGCCTGCTGCTGGCGCTGCTCGGTGACGTCGTTGAACAGGCCGATGTAGCTGTGCACGCTGCCGTCGGCGTTGCGCGAGGCGGTGATGGTCAGCTCCGAGATGAACGCCTGGCCGTCAGCGCGGTGGTTGGTGATGTCGCCGCTCCAGTGCCCGGCCTCCAGCAGGCGCTGCCACATGCCCTGGTAGAACTCCGGCCCATGCGCCCCCGAGCTGAGCACGTTCATGCGCCGCCCGACAATGGCCGGCGCGGCGTAGCCGGTGATCTGCGTGAAGGCCGGGTTGATGTCCTGCACCACGCTGCGCGCATCCGTGACCACGATGGCCTCGCGCGTGTGCTGGAACACCAGGCTGGCGCGGCGCATCGAGGCTTCGGCCCGCTTGCGCTCGCTGATGTCGATGATCAAGCCGATCACCGCCGGCCGCCCCTGGTAGCGCATGGCGGTGCCGAAGATTTCGATGTCCACCTCGCTGCCATCGGCGCGCAGCAGGCGGCGCTCGTAGCGGGCGCTGCGCGTGCGCCCCTGCAGCCGGTCTTGCACGCTTTTCTCTACCTCGGCGTAGGCCTGCGGCGTAAAGAGCCGCGCCATCGGCAGGTGGTTTTCCAGATCCTGCTGCGTGTAGCCGGTGAGCTGCGCCAGCTGGTCGTTGGCGTAAATCAGCCGCACCTCGTGGTCGAGCATGTAAATGCCGGCCACGGAGTTGGCCGCCAGGCCGTTGAACATGGCCTGGATCTGCTCGGCCGCCGCGCGCTCCTGCGCCACGTCCTGCAGCAGCTGGCCGATGTGGGCCGCCGACTGGTTGAGCGCCTGCGCCAGCTCGCCCAGCTCATCGCCCCGCTGCGCCACGCCGGCCGGGGCGCGCTGCGCGTAATCGCCCGCCACCATGGCGCGGCATTGCTGCGCCAGCCGGTGCATGGGCTGCAGCACCCGCCGCGCCACCAGCACATAACCGAGCAGCAACAGCAGCGCGTCGAGCACGAACAGCAGCACGCTGCTGTACAGGGCGCGCTGGTGGGCCGCGTTGGCATAGGCGACGATGCCGTCCATCAGCACCTCGGTGTGCTGCAGCAGCACCGCGCTGGCGCGCATGGCGGGGCCAATATCGACCGCCTGCCCGGCGGGCGCCGCCTGCACGGCCTGCAGGGCCTGGCGGCACTCCTGCCAACTCGCCTGCAGGTCGCTCAGTGCCGGGCGCAGGGGCGCGGGCAGAGGGGAGACGCGCAACCCAAAGGCGCCACCACCCGCAGACAACGTGTGTTGCGCCTGCTCGAACGCCTGCACGCGCTCCGGATAGGACTGGGCCCAGGCGCCCTGCGGATCCTGGCGCGCGGCCAGGCTCTCCAGGGCAACGCGCTGGCCCAGCATCCGCATCTTGCCGGCCATGTTGAGTGTGGCCGCCAGGTCGTCCGAGCGGCGCAGCAGCACCTGCAGCACGGCGACGTTGCCCAGGGCCAGCAGGAACACCAGCAGCAACGCCCACGCGGCCTTGCGCTGGAGCGTGCGCGGCCACAGAGACAGGGAGTAAAACAAGGCGGCGGGCATGAAGGCGTGAATGTGACACCTTCCACCCCATGCTGCAGCCGCCAGGGTAAAAAAGTGTATCCAGGGGTACGGGATACTACGGCCTTTTCGCCCCCGCCCCCGCCAACAACAACAAGGGTTTACCCGCGATCCTGTCCGGCCGCGAGCCAGGCCACCAGCGCCTGCTGGCGCGCCTGGGCAATGGCGCGCCCGACCTCGGGCCCCTGCAGGCCGCGCCGTGCCGCCGCCTGCGCCACCGGCGCCGTCGGCACGGCCAGGGCGGCGGCCAGGGCCGCCTGCAGGCGCGGGCGCGGGGCGTAGGGCTGCTCTTGCAGGCCCTTGCGGCCCCGGGCATCGCATTCGCAGGCCCAGAGCACCTGGGCAAAGCGCTCGGGCTTGCGCAGCGCGTCGCAGCGCTCGAACAGGCGCAGCAAGGCGGCAGCGCCGAGCTCACCCGAGCGGTGGATGTTGCCGTGCTCGCGCGCCACCACCTCGGCCAGCTCGCGGCCATCGGCGGGCACACGCCAGCGCTGGCACACGGCTTGCAGCAGTTGCGCGCTGCGCTCCTCATGGCCGAGGT
>JAJTBK010000014.1 GCA_021286965.1 Comamonadaceae bacterium
ATGACCCCCTGGCCGTGCTCGACCCACGCCTGCGCGTGCGCGGCATCGAGGCACTGCGCGTGGTCGATGCCGGCGCCATGCCCTTGATCACCAGCGGCAACACCAACTCCCCCACGCTGATGCTGGCCGAGAAGGCCGCCCAATGGATTCTGGAGGACCACGCACCATAGCCAAACTCTATGGAGCCAGACCGGGAAATCCCCTATGGGCCGCGGGCGACTGGGCCTTTACATTAGCACCACTCGAACGCGCACCCAGTGCGCTGGACGGGGGGCCGGGGAGACAAACCGCCACCACCACAACCACAAGCCTTTTTCAAGCACCCGGTGAGGTGCCATCTTCTTTCCAACCGCCAGCCCGGCTGGCGTTTTTTTTGCCTGCTGCACGCGCCGCAGCACGCGATGCGACAATCGCGCCGATGGAATGGATACTGGTTTCGCTGGCCTCCCTGCTTGCCGGCTTTGTCGATGCGATCGTGGGAGGCGGCGGCCTGATCTTGCTGCCCGCGCTGTTTGCCACCTTTCCCAGCGCGCCCCCCGCCACGCTGCTGGGCACCAACAAGAGCGCCTCGGTGTGGGGCACCACCATGGCCACCTGGCAATACAGCCGCCGCGTGCAGATGCGCTGGCGCGCCATGCTGCCCGCCGCTGCTGCGGGCTTTGCCGGTGCCTTTGCCGGTGCCTGGGCCGTCACCGTGGTGTCGCCCGACTTCCTGCGCAAGTTGCTGCCCCTGGTGCTGCTGGCCGTGCTGCTCTACACCCTGGCCAAAAAGGACCTGGGGCGCCACCACACCCCCCACCTGACGGAGCGCGCCGAAGCCGCCGCCGCCTGCGCCATCGGCCTGAGCGTGGGGTTCTACGACGGCTTCTTCGGTCCCGGCACGGGCAGCTTCTTCGTGTTCCTGTTCGTGCGCCTGCTGGGTTACGACTTCCTCAACGCCTCGGCCTCGGCCAAGCTGCTGAACGTCTCGACCAACATCGCCGCACTCATCCTGTTTACCGCCAAGGGCCATGTGTGGTGGCACTTTGCGTTGCCGCTGGCTGTGGCCAACGTGGTGGGCAGCCTGCTGGGCACACACATGGCCCTCAAGCACGGCGCGGGGTTTGTGCGCTGGATCTTCATCGTGGTGGTCAGCGCACTCATCCTCAAGACCGGGTACGACGGCTTCTTGCGCTGATCTTTCGCCGCCCTAAACCTCTCGTTCAGACTCGGCCATTGGGGTTCTCCATGATGGCGGGGCGCAAAAGGGCGACCCCTATAATTGCAACAGTTTGATGACACCGTGGCCCGACATCCCTCGGGCCACGCCGTTTTCCCTGGCTCCGGCCCCGCTATCCGCAGGCCGGATTTTTTTGTACCTGAACACCCCGACAGGACATACGATGAAGTTTCTCAAGTTTGTCGCTTCCGCCGTGGCGCTGTGCGCCGTATTCGGCGCCCAGGCCCGCACCTTTGACGAGGTCAAGAAAGACGGCAAGATCCTGATTGCCACCGAAGGCCAGTTCGCTCCCTTCAACTTCTTCAACGGCACGACGCTCACCGGTTTCGAGGTCGAACTGGCCGAGTTGGTGGCCAAAAAGATGGGCGTGACCGTGCAATGGAAGACGCTGGGCTTTGACGCCCTGCTCACCGGCCTGCGCCAGGACCGCTGGGATCTGGTGATTGCCTCGCACGGCATCACCGAGGAGCGCGCCAAGGCCGTGACCTTCACCGAACCGCACTACTGCTCGGGCGGCATGATCATCGCCATGGACCCGGCCATCAAGAACGCCAAGGACCTGGCAGGCAAGGTGGTGGCAGTGCAGACCGGCACCAGCTACCTGGAAAACGTCCAGAAAGTCTCCGCCATCAAGGAGATGAAGAACTTCCCCACCGACGTGGACGCCCGCAGCGCCCTGGCTTCGCGCCGCGTGGACGCCTGGGTCACGGACCGCTTCGTCGCCAAGGCCGTGGCCGAGAAGAACCCCGGCGCGGGCTTCAAGCTGGGCGACATGCTGTTCATCGAGCGCATCGCCGCTGCCGTGGCCAAGGGCAACCAGTCGCTCGCACAGGGCTGGTCCAAGGCCCTGGCCGAAACCATGGCCGACGGCAGCTACGCGCAGCTGTCCAAGAAGTACTTCAACGAAGACGTGCGCTGCCAGTAAGCACGCGGGCGCTCCTCGCGCCCTCACCGGTCTGATCTTTCATGCTTACTGCCCTTTGGCCCAGCCACTGGAGCCGCCAGCAACGCAGCAATGCGACGCTGGTGAGCGCCGTGGCCCTGATGGTGCTTGCCCTGATTCTGCTGGGCAAGGTACTGTCCTTCCTTCCTGAACCCATTGGCCCGAATGCGCAGGCCTTCTCCGACGGCGCCCGCACCACGCTGTGGCTGACACTGATCAGCGGCAGCATCGGTTTGGTGCTGGGCACGGCGGCGGCGCTGGCGCGCACGGCCCGCTGGGCCGCGCTGCGCTATGTGGCCAGCTTCTACATCTGGGTCATCCGCGGCACGCCGCTGCTGGTGCAGATTCTTTTCGTTTACTTTGCGCTTCCAGTGCTGGTCCCAGGCCTGAACCTGCCGGACTTTGCCGCCGCCGTGCTGGCGCTGTCGCTCAACGTGGGCGCCTACAACGCCGAAGCCATCCGTGCCGGCCTGCTGGCCGTGCCACGCGGCCAGACCGAGGCGGCACGCGCCCTGGGCCTGGGGCGCATGCATGTGTTCTTCGACGTGGTGTTTCCGCAAGCCTTCAAGATTGCCCTGCCACCGCTGGTGAGCAACTTTGTGGCACTGCTCAAGGATTCGTCCCTGGCCTATGCCATCGGCGTGGTGGAGTTGACCAACGTGGGCAACCGCATCCAGTCGGCCACCTTCCAGCCCATTGCCACGCTGACCACGGTGGCTGTCACCTACCTGCTGTTGACCACGCTGGTCACGCAGATTTCCAACGCCATCGAGTACCGCTTCGATGTGGAAGGGCGCGCACGATGAGCCGCCCCCAACCCACCCCCTACA
>JAJTBK010000015.1 GCA_021286965.1 Comamonadaceae bacterium
TTTCCGCTGGTGCAGGACTACCCGGAAAAAACCTTTGGCGGCGACTTTGACACGCCCACCGACTACCTCGACCCCTTCATCCGCCAGCAGATCACCAGCGGCGGCAACTGGGCGCTCTACACCCTCAACCCCTACGGCGCCAACACCATCAACTACTTTGCTGCGCAGCCCAACCCGTCGGCCCCCTCGGCCGCCAACTGGCTGGGCACCGACGACCGGGGGCGCGACCTGCTGGCGCAGCTGCTCTACGGCTTTCGCGTCAGCGTGCTGTTTGGCCTGGCGCTGACGGTGACGGGCGTGCTGCTGGGCGTGCTCACGGGCGCCATCCCGGGGTTTTTTGGTGGCAAGGTGGATTTGGCCTTCCAGCGCTTCATCGAAATCTGGGGCTCCATGCCCGAGCTGTACCTGCTCATCATCTTCAGCGCCGTGCTCGCGCCCAGCGTCGGGCTGCTGCTGCTGCTGCTGAGTCTGTTTGGCTGGATGGGGCTGTCGGACTACGTGCGCGCCGAGTTTTTGCGCAACCGCCAGCTCGACTACGTCAAAGCCGCGCGCGCCCTGGGCCTGCCCAACCGGCAGATCATGCTGCGCCACATCCTGCCCAACAGCCTGACGCCGGTGGTCACCTTTTTGCCGTTTCGCATGAGCGCGGCGATTTTGGCGCTGACCTCGCTCGACTTCCTCGGCCTGGGCGTGCCGCCGGGAACGCCGTCGCTGGGCGAATTACTGAGCCAGGGCAAGAACAACATCGACGCCTGGTGGATATCGCTTTCCACCTTTGCCGTACTGGTCGTGACGCTTCTGCTTTTGACCTTCATGGGCGACGCGCTGCGCGATGCGCTCGACCCCCGAAAAAACCATGGCTGAAAAACTCCTGCAAGTGCGCGGCCTGCGCGTGCGCTTTGGCGCCAAAGAGGTGGTGCGCGGCATCGACCTGGACATCGCCCCGGGTGAAAAACTCGCCCTGGTGGGCGAATCGGGCTCGGGCAAGAGCATCAGCGCGCTCAGCCTGCTGCGCCTCGTGGATGGGGCACAAATCTCCGGCCAGGCCTTGCTGGGCCAGCGCGACCTGCTACAACTTTCTGAGCGCGAGATGCGCGCCGTGCGCGGTAGCAGCATCGCCATGGTGTTCCAGGAGCCTATGACGGCGCTCAACCCCCTCATGACCATCGGCCGCCAGATTGCCGAGGTGTTGGAGGAAAAAAAGGCGCTGACGCGCTCCCAGTCTGCGCAAGCAGCTATCGAATTGCTAGCGAGTACGGGCATCCCCGAGCCCGCACGCCGCGCGCGCAGCTACCCGCACCAGCTCTCGGGCGGGCAGCGCCAGCGCGCCATGATCGCCATGGCCCTGGCCTGTGAGCCGGCGCTGCTGCTGGCCGACGAGCCCACGACGGCGCTGGACGTGGGCCTGCGCGGGCAAATCCTCGATCTGCTGGCCGACTTGCAGCGGCGCAACGGCATGGCCGTGCTCTTGATCACGCACGACCTGCACCTGGTGCGCCGCTTTGCCGACCGCGTCGCTGTGATGGAGCAGGGCCATCTGGTCGAGCAGGGCAGCGTGGCGCAGATTTTTACCGCGCCAGCGCACCCCTACACCCAGCGCCTGATCGCCAGCCAGCCCCGGCGCGACGTGGTTGAAGCGCCGCCCAGCGCCGACACCCCGCCGCTGCTGCAAACCGAAAACCTGCGCGTGACCTACCCCACGGCGCTGCCGGGCGTGCGCGGCTGGTTCCAAAAAGGCGCGTTCGTGGCCGTGCAGGGCGCCAGCCTGCGCCTGCTGCCTGGGCGCACCCTGGGAGTGGTGGGCGAATCGGGCTCGGGCAAATCGACCCTGGCGCAGGCCGTGCTGGGGCTGCTGCCGAGCACGGGGGCACTGCAGCTGGCGGGCCAAGGCTGGCAGCAGCCGGCGATCCACAACAGCCCGGCCAACCAGCGCCTGCGCCGCCAGGTGCAGGTGGTGTTCCAGGATCCGTTTTCCTCGCTCTCGCCGCGCCTGACGGTGGAAGAAATCGTGGGCGAGGGCCTGCAGGTGCACGAACCGCAGCTGGACGCCGGCCAGCGCCGCGTGCGCGTCGTGCAGGCCCTGGCCGAGGTGGGGCTCGATGAGGTGCAGTTCCCCGGCCTGCTGGCGCGCTACCCGCATGAGTTTTCCGGCGGCCAGCGCCAGCGCCTGGCGGTGGCGCGCGCGCTCATCGTGCAGCCGCGCCTGTTGGTGCTCGACGAGCCCACGAGCGCGCTCGACGTCACCATCCAGCAGCAGGTGCTGGCGCTGTTGCAGCGCCTGCAAAAAGAACGCGGCCTGGCCTATTTGCTCATCACCCACGACGTTGCCGTGGTGCGCGCCATGGCGCACGAGGTGCTGGTGATGAAGGATGGCGCCGTGCTGGAGCAGGGGCCGGTGGCCCAGGTGCTCGATGCCCCGTGCCACCCCTATACCCGTCAACTGGTGGCGGCCGCGCTACCATGACGGCCCTGATCCCTGCCTTGTCCCTGCCGTCCTGATGAACGAAAACGCTGCCCCTTGGTCTGTCTGGTGCCTGTGCGCTGACTGGTGCCGCGTCTGCGGCGAGTACCGCAGCGCTTTCGAGGCCCTGGCCGCAGCGCAGCCGCAGCTGCGCTGCGTTTGGATTGACGTCGAGGATGAAGAGGCGCTGCTGGGCGAACTGGACGTGGAAACCTTCCCCACGCTGCTGATTGCCGAGGGCCAGCGGGCGCATTTCCTGGGACCGCTGCCGCCGCAGGTGGGCGTGCTCGAACGCCTGCTGGCCAATTACCAGCAAGGCGGCGCCGGCAGTGCCCTGGCCCCGGCGCCGGTGCAGGCGTTGCTGCAGCGCCTGCAAGCGGCGCATGGCTGATCCTTGGCAGATCAAGGCGTTAGCGGGTACAATCGCGGCTTCACGACCAAACGGGCGGGTTACCACCGCCCGTTTTTTTTGGTCCAATGGATTGTGGAGCTCGAAGCTGCCGCGCCGCAGGTGTGGTGGTTGTCGGGTTTTTTGTATTTCTCTGATGGAATTGGAGCCCCGTGGCATTGCAGCAAATCGTCGAACAAACCGTGACCGGCTTGGGTTACGACCTGGTGGAGATCGAGCGCTCCGCCGGGGGCTTGTTGCGCATCACCATCGACTGGCCCTGGCAGCCGGCGCCCGAGGGTGCGCAGCCCCTGCCCGAGCAGTTCGTGACGGTCGAGGATTGCGAGAAGATCACGCGGCAACTGCAGTTTGCGCTGGAGGTCGATGGCGTCGATTACGCGCGCCTGGAGGTCTCCTCGCCTGGTATCGACCGTCTGTTGCGCCATGAGGTGGACTTCGTGCGTTTTGCTGGCGAGGTCGTTGACATCACGCTGAAAACGCCCATCGGTGCTGCGGCGCAGGGGCAGGTGAATGCCAATCGGAAGAAATTCCGGGGGCAGCTCGAGCGGGTGGAGGGTGGCGGCTGGCAAATCGTCTGGAGCGATGAGCCGCCGGTCAAGCCCGGCCAGCGCGTGAGCAAGAAGCGGGTGCCGGCGCCGCTGCAGGCGCTCGGTTTTGCGCTCGATGAGTTGCGCGAGGCGCGCCTGGCGCCCATCGTCAGCTTCAAGGGGCGTGCCGCCAAGGCGCCGGCCCAGGGCTGAGGCGCGGCGGCGGTTCAAAGGGTTGGAAAAAAAGTGGGGGTTGGCCGGATCGGGCCAGCACCCGGATGCATGGGAAAAAACAGGAGAGTCGTTGCATGAATCGCGAATTGTTGATGCTGGTCGATGCCATCTCGCGCGAGAAGAACGTCGAGCGCGATGTGGTGTTTGGCGCCGTCGAGTTGGCGCTGGCGCAGGCCACCAAGAAGCTGTACGAGGGCGAGGTGGACATTCGCGTGGCCATCGACCGCGATAGCGGCAACTACGAGACTTTCCGTCGCTGGCTGGTCGTGCCCGACGATGCCGGCCTGCAAAACCCCGACGCCGAAGAGCTGCTGATGGACGCGCAAGACCGCGCCGAAGGCATCGAGGTCGGGCAGTTCATCGAAGAGATGATCGATTCCCTGCCCATCGGCCGCATCGGTGCCATGGCGGCCAAGCAAGTCATCCTGCAGAAAATCCGTGACGCCGAGCGCGAGATGCTGCTCAACGACTTCATGAGCCGGGGCGAGAAGATTTTTACCGGCACCGTCAAGCGCATGGACAAGGGCGACATCATCGTCGAGTCCGGCCGCGTGGAAGGCCGCCTGCGCCGTTCCGAGATGATCCCGAAGGAAAACCTGCGCAACGGCGACCGCGTGCGCGCCATGATCATGGAGGTGGACCTGACGCTGCGCGGCGCGCCCATCATCCTGTCGCGCTCGGCGCCCGAGTTCATGATCG
>JAJTBK010000044.1 GCA_021286965.1 Comamonadaceae bacterium
AACTCCATCGCCACCACGGCCTCGGCGATCAGCTCGGACGCCATCGGGCCGACGATGTGCACGCCCAGGATTTCGTCCGTCGCCGCATCGGCCAGGAACTTGACCATGCCGGTGGTATCGCCCAGCGCACGCGCGCGGCCATTGGCCAGGAAGGGGAAGCTGCCGGCCTTGTACTTCACGCCGTCGGCTTTGAGCTGCTGCTCGGTGCGGCCCACCCAGGCAATCTCGGGGCTGGTGTAGATGACCCAGGGGATGGTGCCGAAGTTGACGTGCCCGTGCTGGCCGGCCATGCGCTCGGCCACGGCCACGCCCTCTTCCTCGGCCTTGTGCGCCAGCATGGGGCCGCGCACCACGTCGCCCACGGCCCAGACGCCGGGCAGGTTGGTCTTGCAGTCGCCATCGACGACGATGGCGCCGCGCTCGTCGAGCTGCAGGCCCACGGCCTCGGGGTTCAGGCCGACGGTATTGGGCACGCGGCCGATGGAGACGATGAGCTTGTCCACGGCCAGGGTTTGCGCCTCGCCCTTGGCGTCGGTGTAGGCCACGCTCACGCCCTTCTTGCTGCTCTTGATCTCGCCGATCTTCACGCCCAGCTCGACCTTGAGACCCTGCTTGTCAAACGCCTTCTTGGCTTCCTTGGCGATCTGCTCATCGACCGCGCCCAGGAAGGTGGGAAGGCCCTCGAGCACGGTCACGTCCGCGCCCAGGCGGCGCCAGACGCTGCCCATCTCCAGGCCGATGACGCCCGAGCCGATCACGCCCAGCTTCTTGGGCACGGCGCCGATCTGCAGCGCGCCGTCGTTGGAGAGGACGTTGACCTCGTCAAAATCCACGCCCGGCAGCGCACGCGCGTTCGAGCCCGTGGCGACGATGACCTGCTTGCCCACCAGGGTGTCGTCCTGCGCGCCCTTGACGGCGATCTCGTAGCCGCCTTCGACGGCGCGCGCGAACGAGCCCCGGCCATGGAAGAACGTGACCTTGTTCTTCTTGAACAGGTACAGGATGCCGTCGTTGTTCTGCTTGACCACGGTGTCCTTGCGGCCAACCATGGTGGCCACGTCCATCGTCACCTTGCCGGTGCTGATGCCGTGCTCGGCAAAGTGCTTGGTGGCGTGCTCGAAATGCTCGCTCGACTGCAGCAGCGCCTTGGACGGAATGCAGCCGACGTTGGTGCAGGTACCGCCAGGGGCCGGGCCGCCCTTGTCGTTGGTCCAGGCGTCGATACAGGCGACCTTCATGCCCAGCTGGGCGGCGCGGATGGCGGCGATGTAGCCGCCGGGGCCGGCGCCGATGACGACGACGTCAAATTGTTTGCTCATGGTGTGAATGCTTGAAAGAGGTTGAAAAAACCCACCTTCAGCGTTGCCGACGATGGGTTGATGGTGTTCATGGTTCACTGCACTGACGACCGCACGGCACAAACCAGCGGCAGCCGCGCAAGGGCCGCCCCGCCGCGCTGGCTGCGTCCCCCTTCCCGCCAGGGGCAGCACGGCGAGAGAAGGGGGAAGGCGCGCAGCGCCACAGGGGGTTGCTCACTGGTTCACAGGTCAAACAGCAGGCGCGACGGGTCTTCCAGCGCATCCTTCATCGCCACCAGGCCCAGCACGGCTTCGCGGCCGTCGATGATGCGGTGGTCATAGCTCATGGCCAGGTAGTTCATCGGGCGCACCACGATCTGGCCGTTCTCGACCACCGCGCGGTCCTTGGTGGCGTGCACGCCCAGGATGGCCGACTGCGGCGGGTTGATGATGGGGGTGGACATCATCGAGCCGAAGGTGCCGCCGTTAGAGATAGAGAACGTGCCGCCGGTCATTTCCTCAATGCCCAGCTTGCCTTC
>JAJTBK010000069.1 GCA_021286965.1 Comamonadaceae bacterium
CACCCGCTCGAACCCTGGGCCGCCTACTGGGAGCTGCGCGCGCGCCTCGATGAGGCGCAGCCGCAGGAGCTGCAGGACTTTTTCACGCGCTACGCCGGCAGCTACCAGGAAGACCGGCTGCGCAACGACTGGCTGCTGCTCTTGGGCCAGCGCCGCGACTGGGCGCGCTTTGCCGAGGTGCACCCGCAGTACCGCATGGGCGACGACCGCGAGGTGCGCTGCTACGCGCTCTACGTCGATCTGCTGCGCGGCCAGGCGCCGGCGCAGATAGAGACCCAGGCGCGCAGCCTGTGGTACGCCCAGCGCGACGCCGACGACGGCTGCACGCGCCTGGTGGGCCAGCTCTACAGCGACAAGAAAATCAGCGAGGCCGACATCTGGCGCCGCGCCCAGCAGGCGATGGAGGCCGGGCGCGCACGCGCCGTGCGCGACGCCGTGGCCATCGTCTCCAGCGACGCGCTGCCCGAGCTGGCGCAACTGCAGGCATCGCCCACCAAATACCTCACCGGCCGCGCCACGGCAGTCGGCCACCTGCGCCGCGAACTGGTGGCGCTGGCGCTCATCAAGCTCGCCACCAGCGACTACGAGGCCGCCGCCCGCCTGCTGGAGCAGAAATGGGGCCCGCAGCTGAGCGTGCAGGAGCGCAACCAGGTCTGGGGCGTGATCGGCAAGCGCGCTGCGCAGCGCCTGTCGGACGAGGCCCCGGGCTACTTCGCCCAGGTCAGCCGCGACGCCGACCTGAGCGACGAGCTGCTGGCCTGGAAGGCGCGCGCCGCGCTGCGCGCCGGGCAGTGGAAGGCCGTGCGCCAGGCGATCGACGCCATGAGCGAGGCCGGGCGGGCCGACAGCACCTGGGTCTACTGGAAGGCGCGCGCCCTGCTCGCCGGCCGCCCGAGCGAGGCCGAGCGCCAGCAGGCGCAGCAGCTGCTGCACGGCATTGCCGGCACGCGCGGCTTCTACGAGCAGCTGGCGCTGGAGGAGCTGGGCCAGCCCATCATGCTGCCGCTGGCGCCCGCGCCCCTGACGGCGGCAGAAAAGACCGCTGCCCAGGCCAACCCGGGGCTGCAGCGCGGCCTGTACGCGATCCAGATCGGCCTGCGCAGCGAGGGCGTGCGCGAGTGGAACTACGCCACCAACCTGCACCAAAGCGGCGGCATGGGCGACCGCGAGCTGCTTGCTGCCGCCGACCTGGCCTGCCAGCAGCAGGTGTGGGACCGCTGCATCAACACCAGCGAGCGCACGCGCGACGTGGTGGACATGGGCCAGCGCTACCCGACGCCGTTTCGCGCCCAGGTGCTCGAGCGCGCACGCGGCATCGGCCTGGACCCGGCCTACGTCTATGGCCTGATCCGCCAGGAAAGCCGCTTCATCATGGATGCGCGCTCGGGCGTGGGCGCTTCCGGGCTGATGCAGGTCATGCCGGCGACGGCGCGCTGGACGGCCAAGAAAATCGGCCTGGCCGGCTTTGCCCCCGAGCAGCTCAATGACCGCGACACCAACATCACCATCGGCACCGCCTACCGCAAGCTGGCGCTGGACGACTTTGCTGGCCCCATGCCGCTGGCCGCCGCGGCCTACAACGCCGGCCCCGGGCGCCCGCGCAACTGGCGCAACGGCCCGCTGCTCGACGCCGCCATCTGGGCCGAGAACGTGCCCTTTGCCGAGACGCGCGATTACGTGAAAAAGGTGCTGGCCAACACCGTCAACTACGCCGCCTTGCTCAGCGGCGCGCCGCAGTCGCTCAAGGCGCGCCTGGGCCAGATCGGGCCGCGCGATGCGGCGCAGCCTGAGCCGTACCGCGATTTGCCCTGAATTTCAGGATGAAAATGCCTGATTAGCGACCTCCCTCAGACAAACCCCGTTCGCCCTGAGCTTGTCGAAGGGCTTGTTCGCACATCACGCCCTGGCTTCGACAAGCTCAGCCCGAACGGATGGAGATAAACATCTGAGACAGGTCGATAATCAAGTGAAAATGGCTTGTAAGGCACGCCAATCAAGCGCGAGCAGCTATTAAAAATAGAGCAAATCAGGCGTAGCGCTTGGCCCGCAGGTTGTCTTTCATCTGCTGCAGCAGCGGCTGTAGCGCCGGGCCGATGCGCAGCGCCACGCAGGTGGCAAGGACGTCGATCACCAGCAGGTGCAGCAGGCGCGAGACCATGGGGCTGTAGCGGTCGTAGCCCTCGGGATGGTCGGCGGCGAGGTGGATGGCGCAGGCGCTGGCCAGGGGCGAGCCGCTGGCGGTGATGGCAATCGTGGTGGCACCGTTCTTGCGCGCGATGTCGGCCGCGTCCATCAGGTCGCGCGTGCGCCCGGAGTTGCTGATGATGAGGGCGCAGTCGCCCGGGCCGAGCAGCGTCGCGCTCATCACCTGCATGTGGCCGTCGCTCGCCGAGATGCTGGTCACGCCCAGGCGAAAGAACTTGTGCTGCGCATCCTGCGCCACGATGCCGGAGTTGCCGGCGCCGTAGATTTCAATGCGCCGCCCCGTCTGCCAGGTGGCGGCAATGGCTTCGGCCGCCTGCTGCACGGCGGCCGTGCTGGCGGCGTTGCGGTACTGCAAAAAGGCGGCGACGGCGTTGTCCACCACCTTCACCAGCACGTCGCCGGTCTTGTCGTCGGCGTCCACGCTGCGGTGGATGAAGGGCACGCCCTCGCTCACGCTGCCGGCGAGCTTGAGCTTGAAGTCGGCCAGGCCGTCGTAGCCCATGCTGCGGCAAAAGCGCACCACGGTGGGCTTGCTCACGTGCGCGCGTGCCGCCAGCTCGCGCACCGGCAGGCGCGCGAAGGCGCGCGCGTCGTGCAGCACGAGCCTGGCCACGCGCTGCTCGGCGGGCGCCAGGGAGGGCAGGGAGGCGGTGATGCGGTCGAGCATGGCGTGAATGTAACGTGGTTTCATGCCCGCCTGTAAC
>JAJTBK010000088.1 GCA_021286965.1 Comamonadaceae bacterium
AAGATCCGCAAGATCATGAAGATCGCCAAGGAGCCGATCTCGATGGAAACCCCCATCGGCGACGACGACGACAGCCACCTGGGCGACTTCATCGAGGACAGCGCCAACACCGCCCCCATCGACGCCGCCATGCAGGCCGGCCTGCGCGACGTAGTGAAAGACATCCTCGACGGCCTGACCCCGCGCGAAGCCAAGGTGCTGCGGATGCGCTTCGGCATTGAAATGTCCACCGACCACACCCTGGAAGAAGTGGGCAAGCAGTTCGACGTCACGCGCGAACGCATCCGCCAGATCGAAGCCAAGGCGCTGCGCAAGTTGAAGCACCCCAGCCGCAGCGACAAGCTGCGCAGCTTCATCGACTCGCTGTAAGCGCCGCGCGGCCACCGCCGCGCACGCCGACAACGCCCAGATCGCAAGGTTCGGGCGTTTTTTTATTTCACGATGACTCCAGCCCGACATTACGACGGACTACGCCCAAGCAAGATACGGCAGGTTTATCAATGACTTAGGCGAGTTCAACATATGCCGGTGCTTTCTGAAACCTGACCCGGCTTGTGCTCGCATGGCTCCCATGTGGCTCTTGGAAACCGGGTCGTTCCGAGGAGTCATCATGGCAAAACTCAAGCTCACCAAGTCCGCAGTCGATGCGGCGCAACCCCAGGCGCAGGCCGTCGAACTCCGGGACACTATGGCGCCCGGCTTCCTCTGCAAGATCACCCCGGCGGGCCGCAAGGTGTTCATGCTTCAGTACCGCACGAACGCCGGAGAGCGGCGCAAGCCTGCCTTGGGCCTGTATGGGGAACTGACCGTCGAGCAGGCCCGCGCCTTGGCCCAGGAGTGGCTGGCCGAGGTGCGCAAGGGCGGTGATCCTGGCGCGGCCAAGGCCGCCGCCCGTGCCGCGCCCACAGTCGCGGAACTGTGCGGCAAGTTCATGGAGGACTACTCCAAGCTGCGCAACAAGCCCAGCACTCAGCGCGGCTATCAGGCTGTCATCGACCGCTGCATCGTTCCGATGCTGGGCCGGATGAAGGTGCAGGACGTGAAGCGGCCCGATGTGGCCACGGTGATGAAGAAGATGGCCCACAAGCCAGCCGAGGCCAACAACGCTTTCAGCGTGATGCGCAGGATGTTCAATCTGGCCGAGGTGTGGGGCTACCGGACGGATGGCACCAACCCGTGCCGCCACGTCCCGATGTACCCGAATGGGAAGGCCACGCACCTCATCAGCGACGAGGACATGGCGCGGATCTTTCGCCATCTGGGCAAGCTGGAGGCGGAAGGGCTGGAGCCTTACGTCATTCCCCTGGCGATCCGTTTGCAATTCGAGTTCGCCGCCCGCCGTGGCGAAATCGTCACGCTCCAATGGGATTGGGTGGACTTCGAGAACCGGCGCGTGGTCTGGCCCGACAGCAAGACAGGCGGCATGTCCAAGCCCATGAGTGAGGAAGCCTACCGACTGCTTTCGACCGCGCCGAGGCAGGACGGCGTTCCCCATGTGCTGCCGTCCCCAAGCCATGCGGGCCAGCACCTGACCACGGGCGAGTATTACGGCGGCTGGTGCCGGGCTCTCAAGGCTGCAGGCGCGGCCCACGTCGGCACGCACGGCATCCGCCACCGCTCGGCCACGGACATTGCCAACTCGGGCATCCCGGTCAAGGTCGGCATGGCGTTGACGGCGCACAAGACCGTGGCGATGTTCATGCGCTACGTCCACACCGAGGATGACCCGGTGCGCAAGGCGGCCGAGCTGGTGGCGAACCGGCGCAAGACCATCACCGGGGCGCGGCAGCAACAGCCGCAGGAGGCGACGGCATGAGCACCCGGACACCCAAAGCTATCGCCATGGCTGCCGGCTACGCCGGCATCCACGGCGGCATCGTGGAACTGCTCGATGCCGCTCGCCAGGCGGCGGCGCGCAGCGTCAATGCGCTGATGACAGCCAGCTATTGGGAGGTTGGCCGCCGCATTGTGGAGGCCGAGCAGCAGGGCAAGCGGCGCGCGGGCTACGGCGAGCAGTTGATCGAGCGGCTGTCCGCTGATCTGACCGTGCAGTTCGGGCGCGGGTTCGGCGTCAACAACCTGGAGAACATG
>JAJTBK010000094.1 GCA_021286965.1 Comamonadaceae bacterium
GGTGGCATCCGTTCGCTGAACGTGGCCTTGCGCCAGGAACTGGATCTGTACGTCTGCCTGCGCCCCGTGCAGTACTTCGACGGCGTGCCCTCGCCCGTCAAGGAACCCCACAAGACCGACATGGTGATCTTCCGCGAGAACGCCGAAGACATTTACGCCGGTATCGAGTTCGAGGCCGGCTCGGAGAAGGCGAAAAAGCTCATCGCCTTCTTGCAAAACGAATTCGGCGTGAAGAAAATCCGCTTCCCCGCCACCTCCGGCATCGGCGTCAAGCCCGTCTCCAGCGAAGGCACGCAGCGCCTGGTGCGCAAGGCCATCCAGTACGCCATCGACAACGACAAGCCCAGCGTCACCTTGGTGCACAAGGGCAACATCATGAAGTACACCGAAGGGGGCTTTCGCGACTGGGGCTACCAGCTGGCGGCGCAGGTGGGCGGTATCGGCATTGCCCCGGGCGCCAACCTGTCGGACAGCGTCGCCATGTTCGAGGCCACCCACGGCACGGCGCCCAAGTACGCGGGCAAGGATTACGTCAACCCCGGCTCGCTCATCCTCAGCGCCGAGATGATGCTGCGCCACATGGGCTGGAGCGAGGCCGCCGACCTGCTCATCAGCGCCATGGAAAAAGCCATCCAGAGCAAGAAAGTCACCTACGACTTTGCGCGCCTGATGGAGGGCGCCACCCAGGTCAGCTGTTCGGGCTTTGGCCAGGTGGTGGTCGAGGCCATGTAGCCCGGCTGCACCCTCCTGGCAGCACCAAGAACCGTGCCCGGCAAGCAATGCCGGGCACGGTTTTTTTTTAGGCTGCGCGCAACGCCTGCGCTGCTGCCACCATGGCGCGCAGGGCCGGCAGCACCTCGTTCCACTGGCGGGTCTTGAGGCCGCAGTCCGGGTTGACCCAGAGCTGGTTGGCGGCAATGCGCCGTCCTGCCTGGCGCATGAGCTGCACCATGCTGTCCTGGGTGGGAATGTTGGGCGAGTGGATGTCGTACACCCCGGGGCCAATGGCGTTGGGGTACTCGAAGTGCTCGAAGGCGTCAAGCAGCTCCATGTGCGAGCGTGAAGTCTCGATCGTGATCACGTCGGCATCCATGTGCGCAATGGCGGCGATGATGTCGTTGAACTCCGAGTAGCACATGTGGGTGTGGATCTGCGTTGCGTCGTGCACGCCGTTGGCGCAGAGGCGAAAACTCGCCACCGCCCAGTCCAGGTACGCCGGCCACTGGCTGTGGCGCAGCGGCAGCCCTTCGCGCAGCGCGGCTTCGTCGATCTGGATGATGCGGATACCGGCTTTTTCCAGTTCCAGCACCTCGGCGCGGATTGCCAGTGCCAGCTGCTGGCAGGTGACGGCGCGCGGCTGGTCGTCGCGCACGAACGACCAGTTCAAGAGGGTCACCGGGCCGGTCAACATGCCCTTCATCGGTTTGTCCGTCAGTGACTGGGCGTAGGTGCTCCACCCCACAGTCATGGCCTGGGGGCGGTGGATGTCGCCAAACAGAATGGGCGGCTTGACGCAGCGCGAGCCGTAGCTTTGCACCCAGCCAAACTGGCTGAAGGCATAGCCTTCGAGTTGCTCGCCAAAGTATTCCACCATGTCGTTGCGTTCGGCCTCGCCGTGCACCAGCACGTCCAGGCCCAGGGCTTCTTGCTCGCGCACGCTGTGCGCAATTTCAGCCTGCATGGCGGCTTGGTAAGCGGCGGCGGGCAGCGCGCCGCGCTTGAAGGCGCTGCGTGCGCGCCGGATTTCGGGCGTTTGTGGAAAGCTGCCGATGGTCGTCGTCGGGTAGGGCGGCAGCTGCAGCTGCGTCGCCTGCAGCGCCGCGCGCACGGCGTAGGGGCTGTGGCGCTGGCCCAGTGCCGGGGTGATGGCGGCGACGGCGGCCTGCACCTCCGGGCGGTGCACGCGGGGCGAGGCGCGGCGCGCGGCCAGGTCGGCGGCGTTGGCGGCCAATTCCGCAGCCACCGCCTGGCGGCCCTGGTGCAGGGCCTGGCCCAGCAGGCGCAATTCATCGAGTTTTTGCCGTGCAAAGGCGAGCCAGGCGCAAATGTCCGGGGCCAGCTGTGGTTCGCTCGCCAGATCGACCGGTACGTGCAGCAGCGAGCAGCTGGGCGCCAGCCACAGGCGCTCGCCCAGGCGTGCGGCCAGGGGTTCGAGCCAGTCGAGCAGGGCGGTGAGATCGGTTTTCCAGACGTTGCGGCCGTCGATCACGCCCAGCGACAGCACCTTGTGCGCTGGCAGCAGGCCCAGCAGCGCCAGCACGTCGTCGCGCCCGCTGACGGCATCGATGTGCAGGCCGGCGACGGGCAGGTGGGCGGCGAGGTATTTGTTGTCCAGCAGCGGGCCGAAGTAACTGGCAAGCAGGATGTTGACGCGGCAGCTCTTGAGCTGGTGGTACGCCGTGGTCAAGGCGTGCTGCCAGTCAGCGCCGAGTTCGGTGGCCAGAATGGGCTCGTCGATCTGCACCCACTGCACGCCCTGTGCGGCCAGGGTATCGAGCAGCTGTGCGTACACCGGCAGCAGGCGTTCGAGCAGTGCCAGCTTGTCCGTGCCGTCCTTGGCCTTGCCCAGTGCCAGGTAGGTCACGGGGCCGATGAGTACCGGCTTGGCGCGCACGCCCTGGGCCTGGGCCTCGGCCAGCTGCGCCAGCAGGCGCGAGGCATCGAGGGTGAACGTGGTGCTGGCGCTGAACTCGGGCACGATGTAGTGGTAATTGGTGTCGAACCACTTCGTCATCTCGCCGGCAGCGACGCCGGCGCAGCAGCCCGGGTGCTCGGCGTGCCCGGCACTGCGCCCCCGGGCGACGCGAAAGTAGTTGTCGAGCACGTCGCCATGAAAACCCTGTACCCGCTCCGGCAGGTGACCCAGGGTGAAGCTCATGTCCAGCACCTGGTCGTAGAACGAAAAATCGCCCACCGGCACCCAGTCCAGGCCCGCCTGCTGCTGCCAGTGTGTCTGGCGCAGCTGTGCACCCAGGGCCTGCAGCGCCTGGCGTGGGCTCTCACCCTTCCAGTACGACTCCAGGCCGAACTTCAATTCGCGTTGTGCGCCGATGCGCGGGAAACCCAGGTTGTGCAGCGTGACCATGCTTTTTCCTCCGTTGAATGGGATAGTGAGGGGCATGGTAGGAAAACCATATCATGAAGTAAAATGGTTTTATTTCACAATTTAATGAATTTGATTCATGTATGCTGGAGCGTATCCACCTTGCCATCGTTGCCGAGATTGACCGGCAAGGCTCGCTGACCGCCGCTGCCGAACGCTTGTGCCTGACGCAGTCGGCCCTGAGCCACAGCATGAAAAAGCTCGAACAGCAGCTGGGCACGCCGCTGTGGCAGCGTGAGGGCCGGGGTCTGCGCCTGACCCAGGCCGGCACCTACCTGCTGGCCGTGGCCCAGCGCGTACTGCCGCAGCTCGAACAGGCCCAGGCGCAGCTGCGCCAGTTCGCCCAGGGCGAGCGTGGCAGCCTGCGCATTGGCATGGAGTGCCACCCCTGCTACCAGTGGCTGCTCAAGGTGGTGGCGCCCTACCTGGCGGCCTGGCCGGACGTGGATGTGGATGTGCGGCAAAAATTCCAGTTTGGCGGCCTGGCGGCGCTGCAGGGCTACGAGATCGACCTGCTGGTCACGCCCGATCCGGTGCACCGGCCGGGGTTGCGCTTCGTGCCGGTGTTCGACTACGAGCAGGTGCTGGTGGTGGCGGCCGGCCACCCGTTGGCCGGCTGCGCCTTCGTGCTGCCCGGGCAGCTGGCGCCCGAGACCCTGATTACCTACCCGGTGGCCACCGACCGGCTCGACATCTATACCCAGTTCCTGCTGCCCGCCGGCGTCGCCCCCGAGCGCCACAAGACGATCGAGACCACCGACATCATGCTGCAGATGGTGGCCGGCGGGCGCGGCGTGGCGGCCTTGCCGCGCTGGCTGGCGCTGGAGTACGCGCAGCGCCTGGGCGTGGTGGCGCTGCGCCTGGGGCCGCAGGGCATCGCGAAGCAAATCCACCTGGGCCTGCGCGAGAGCGAGCAGGCGGTGGATTACCTGGCAGCCTTCATCGCCCTGGCTGGCCGGGGCCAGGGCGCGATTTAAACCGCTGCCAGCGCCTGCTGCAGGTCGGCCAGCAGGTCGTCGATGTGCTCGATGCCGATCGACAGGCGCACCATGCCTTCGCTCACGCCGGCCTTGGCCAGCTCCTGGGCGTCGAGCTGGCGGTGCGTGGTGCTGGCCGGGTGCGTGGCCAGCGACTTGGCATCGCCGATGTTGACCAGGCGCGTGAACAGCTGCAGGGCATCGAGAAAGCGCGCACCGGCGGCGCGGGCGTCCTCGTTGGCGGCGGTTTTGAGGCTGAACGACAAGATGCCCGAGGCCTTGCCGCCCATCTGGCGCTGCACCAGGGCGTGGTCCGGGTGCTCGGGCAGGCCGGCGTAGCGCACCCAGTCCACCTTCGGGTGGGCCTGCAGCACCTGGGCGATTTGTTGCGTGTTCTCGCAGATGCGGTCCATGCGCAGCGCCAGGGTTTCGATGCCCTGCAGCGTGAGAAAGGCGTTGTGCGGCGACAGCGCCGCGCCGGTGTTGCGCAGCGGCACGACGCGCACGCGGCCGATGTAGGCGGCCGCGCCCAGGGCCTCGGTGTAGACCACGCCGTGGTAGCTCACGTCGGGCTCGTTCAGGCGCTTGAAGCGCTCTGGGTGCTGGGCCCAGGGGAAGCGGCCGCTATCGACCACCGCACCACCCAGGCTGTTGCCGTGGCCGTTGAGGTATTTGGTCAGCGCGTGCACCACGATGTCGGCGCCGTGCTCGAACGGGCGCAGCAGGTAGGGCGTGGCGACGGTGTTGTCCACGATCAGCGGCACGCCGTGCGCGTGCGCGATGTCGGCCAGGGCGCGGATGTCGGTCACGTTGCCCAGCGGGTTGCCGATCGATTCGCAGAAGATGGCCTTGGTGCGCGCGTCGATCAGCGGCGCAAAGCTGGCGGGGTCGCGCGGGTCGGCAAAGCGCACCGTCAGGCCCTGCTGCGGGAAGGTGTGGGCAAACAGGTTGTAGGTGCCGCCGTAGAGCGTGCTGGCCGAGACGATGTTGTCGCCGGCCTCGGCAATCGCCTGGATGGCGTAGGTGATGGCCGCCATGCCCGAGGCCACGGCCACCGCGCCAATGCCGCCTTCGAGCGCCGCGACGCGCTTTTCCAGCACGTCGGTGGTCGGGTTCATGATGCGGGTGTAGATGTTGCCCGGTACCTTCAGGTCGAACAGGTCGGCGCCGTGCTGCGCGCTGTCAAAGGCGTAGGCCACGGTCTGGTACACCGGCACGGCGACGGATTTGGTCGTCGGGTCGGGCGAATAGCCGGCGTGCACGGCCAGGGTTTCGATGCGCATTGCGTTCCTCTCTCTAGGGTTGATGCAAGCGCCTATTGTGGGCCCGGCCGGTGGGGGTGCCAACGATGCGCTGGCGATGTGCTTATGCCTGGGGCCGCGTGCGGTAGAACTGCAGCGGTTGTTCCTGCATTTCGCGCTGGTGCTGGGCGATGACGGATTTTTTCATCTTGCCAACGACGTGCATCTCGCAGGGCTTGCAGTCGAACACCAGCTTGAGCTTTTCGCGGCCGTTGATGAGCTGCAGCGGCTCGGCCTTGATGGTGCCCTTGACGCCAATCACGCCCTTGGCCTGTTTGGGGCACAGGCTCATGGAAAAGCGCACGCAGTGCTTGGTGATCATCAGGCTGACCTCGCCTTCCTCCTCTTTCGATTCGTAGGCGGCGTCGATCACCTGCACGCCGTGCTTGACGTAGAAGTCGTGCGCCTTGTGGTTGAAGACGTTGGCCAGGTAGCTCAGCGTGTCCTCGGGGAAGGGTGCGGGTGGCTCCACGGGGGTGGCGCGCGGCAGGCGCACGAAGCCCTTGGCACGCGCGTCCTCCAATGACGCCACGGCCTCGCGGCGCAGCGGGTTGAGCACCGAGGCCGGAATGAACCAGGGCTGGGAAAGCCCAAGGGCGATGTCGTGCACGGTGAAAATCGTGGCGCCAAAGCGTCCCAGTTGCTCGCGCAGCGTGGCCTCGGCCTGGGCGGCGTCGCTGGCCGCCTGGTGCGGGTGCGCGGTGCGGGCGCTGCCGACGAAGCCGTCCTCGTCGGTCAGCTGCAGGGCAAAGCCGTCCGGCGTTTCTGATAGTTGCACCCACAGGCCGATGCGCCGCTCGCTGGATTTTTTGTCCAGCGTGCGCACCCAGTCCATGTTGCGGTTGCGGTTGATCGTGAGGCCCTTGCGCAGGTCCTTGAACTCGGCGATCTCGTTCTTCGGGAACACGCGCCAGATGCCCTTCTTCGGCGCCACGCATTCGGCGCGGTTGAGGTGCACGCCCACCAGTTCCTTTTGCAGGTCGTAGTAGCACAGGCCGTCGCCGTTGTGCAGTTCGCTGGCCTTGTCGCTCACCTCCAGCTCGAACCACTTGTCGCCAATCTGCGTCACCCAGCCGATGGCGCGGCCCGGCGTCTTGGGCGTGTCGAAGGCGCCGATGTCCTCCTGGCGGCCGTTGACGAAGTAATCGGTGAACTCGCGGTTGAAGTTTTGTTGAGGGTCGGGCGTGAAGGTGAACGTGGTGCGGCCGCTGGCGGCGCGCGTGAATTCGCCTTCCTCGATGATCTCGTCGAGCAGCTTGCGGTAGTGCGCCGTGATGTTCTTCACGTAGCCCATGTCCTTGTAGCGGCCCTCGATCTTGAAGCTGCGCACACCGGCAGCGATCAGCGGGCGCAGGTTCTCGCTCTGGTTGTTGTCCTTCATCGACAGCACGTGTTTTTCGTGCGCGAGGATGCGGCCCTGGCCATCGAGCACCTCGTAGGGCAGGCGGCAGGCCTGGTTGCAATCGCCCCGGTTGGCGCTGCGGCCGGTGTGCGCGTGGCTGATGAAGCACTGGCCCGAATAGGCCACGCACAGCGCGCCGTGAACGAAAAACTCGATGGCGCAGCGCGCCGGGTCGGTGGCGGCGCGGATGGCGGCGATCTGTGCCAGATCGAGCTCGCGCGCCAGCACGATCTGCGACAGGCCCGCATCCTGCAGAAAGCGCGCCTTCTCGGGCGTGCGGATGTCGGTCTGGGTGCTGGCGTGCAGCTGGATCGGCGGCAGATCCAGCTCCAAGAGGCCCATGTCCTGGATGATGAGCGCGTCGGCCCCGGCCTCGTACACCTGCCAGGCCATGCGGCGCGCGTCTTCGAGCTCATCGTCGCGCAAGATGGTGTTGAGAGTGACGAAGATGCGGCTATGAAAGCGGTGCGCGTGCGCGATCAGCCGCTCCAGCTCGCGGATGTCGTTGCCCGCCGTGGCGCGCGCGCCAAAGGCCGGGCCGCCGATGTAGACGGCGTCGGCGCCATGGTTGATGGCCTCGATGCCAATGGCGGCATCGCGGGCGGGCGAGAGCAGTTCGAGCTGGTGCGGGGCGAGGGACATAGGGCGCGGATTATCCCCGGGGGGCCTTTTCAGTGCCGATGGTGGGCTTTTGCGGGGCTTTTGCGCGCTACAGTGCGCGTTTTGGGATGCAGGAGGCCGCCGATGCGATCGATTTTTACCCTGGCAGCACTGGTGCTGGTGCTGGCCATCGTCGGCCTGCTGGTCAAAAAACAGCTCGGCACGAGCCGTGCACCGGCCCCCGCCGCCAGCCAGGCTGCGGCCGACGCGGGCCTGGCCTTGCCGGCCGGCACCTCCGCACAGCCGGGCCAGCCGATCCCGCAGCAGGTGCAGCAGCAAATGGACCAGTTGATGCAGCAGCGCCGCCC
>JAJTBK010000114.1 GCA_021286965.1 Comamonadaceae bacterium
GGGCGGCGCCAATGCCCCGGCAGTCGAGCAGCCAGTCCGGGCCGCCGGCCTGGCCGGGGGTGAAGTCGCCCACCTCGCGCGGGCTGTGCCAGTGCGCCTGCACGCCCAGCTGCTGCATCTGCAGCGTGAGGGCGGCAAACAGCTGGCGGTTGTCGATCTGGCCTTCGCCCGGCAGCAGCAGGCCCTGGGCAAAGCGCCCGGCCAGGGCCGGGTCGGCCTGGGCTACGCCCTCGGCGTCCAGGGCCTGCATGTCCGGCAGGCCGCTGACCTGGCCCCGGGTGCGCTCGAACAGGCTGCGCAGGCGCGCCGCCTCGGGCGCGTCCTGGCGGTGCCAGACGACGAGGGTGCCGTTTTGCTGCCAGTACACCGGCGCCGGCAGCGGGGCGATCAGCTCGGGCCAGCGCGTGAGCGCGTGCTGGCCCATGCGCACGATGTGGGCCTCGGCCACCACCGATTCGGCCAGGGGTGCGACCATGGCGGCGGCCACCGTGGCGGCAGAGCCCTCGCCGGCCGGGCCGGCGGCGTCGAAAATTTCCACCCGGTGTCCCTGGCGTGCCAGGCTGGTGGCCAGCAGGCGCCCGAGCAGGCCGGCGCCGAGGATGGTGATGGAGGAGGAAGCAGCGAGGGTGTGCATGGCGAGGTGTCCGCAGTCCTGAAAAGGTTCAAGGGAGGGGACAAAACGCGGGGCGCGGGCAGGCGCTGCGCCGGTGAAAACTCCCCACGCCAGCATGACCTGGATCGGGTGCGGAGGGTGTTTCTCAGCCGGCCATCCGTGCGATGGCGGCACCCCTGTTTCGTCCGTGGCGGCGATTACAGCACAGCCCGCAAGGCCCTGGGCTTGACCTGGGGCAGATCGTGGGCACGCTGCTGGCAGCGGCCATAATTTTCACCATGACCCGTTTGTACGACTCCCTCACTGCGCGCCGCTACGTGCGCGTGCTCTCCATCGCCGGCTCCGACAGCGGCGGCGGCGCCGGTATCCAGGCCGACCTCAAAACCTTCAGCGCCCTGGGCTGCTACGGCATGACGGCGGTAACCGCCATCACGGCGCAAAACACCTGCGGCGTGCGCGCCATCCACGGCGTGCCGCCAGACGTCCTGCGCGCGCAGATTGCCGCCGTGGTGGAAGACATCGGCGTCGATGCCGTGAAGATCGGCATGTTGCATTCGCCCGAGGTGGTGGCCGTGGTGGCCCAGGCGATCCGCGAGTACCGGCTGGCGCAGGTGGTGCTCGACCCGGTGATGGTCGCCACCAGTGGCGACCGCCTGATGGCCGAGGAAACCGTGGCCGTGCTGGTGCGCGAACTGTTTCCCCTGGCCACCGTCGTCACCCCCAACCTGGACGAGGCCGCGCTGCTGCTGGGCCGGCCGGTGGCCGATGCGGATGCGCTGGACGCAGCGGCGCAGGCGCTGCTGGCGCTGGGCGCGCGCGCCGTGCTGCTCAAGGGCGGGCACCTGCCTGGGGACTGGGTGGTGGACCTGCTGGCCCAGCCCGGTGCACCGCTGCAGCGCCTGGAGAGTGCGCGCATCGCCACACCCAACGGCCACGGCACGGGCTGCACGCTGTCGTCGGCGGTGGCGGCGTATTTGGCCCAGGGCCTGCCGCTGGCGCAGGCCGTGGCGCAGGCACGCGCCTACATCCTGGGCGCCATTGCGGCTGGCGCAGGCGTGCGCACCGGCAGCGGCCAGGGGCCGCTCAACCATGGCTTTGCGCCGCTGGCGCAGCTGCAGCGCTGAAAATCAAGAAACGCCCAGGCGCTGCTGCAGCAAGGCGCTGCTGCTGGTGTATTCGAGCGCAATTTTGCCCCCGGCCAGCCATTCGGCGGCGGCAAAGGCGGCCAGCGTGGCCTCGTGAAAGCCGCAGGCGATGAGCTTGCGCTTGCCGGGGTAGGTGATGGCGTCGCCCACGGCGTAGATGCCGGGCACGCTGGTGGCGAAAGTGGCCGGATCGACCACGAGCTGCTTGCGCTCGAGCGCCAGGCCCCAGTCGGCAATGGGCCCCAGGCGCGGCACCAGGCCCAGGCGCACGATGAGCTGATCCAGGGGTATCTGGCGAGGCGGGCCTTCGGGGGGCAGGATTTCAAGCGCCGTCAGGCGTCCCTGCTGCTGCACGGCGCCGCAGGCCACGCCAATGGCCACCTCGATGCGCCCGGCTGCGCGCAGCGTGTCCAGTTGCGCCAGCAGCTCTGGCGGGGCGTCGAACACGTCGCGCCGGTGCTGCAGGGTGATGCGTGCGGCCCGCCGGGCCTCGGGGGCTGTGGCGCAGTCTATGGCCTGCTGCACGGCCGCCTCGCCGCCGCCGTGGATGACGATGCGCAGGCCCGCCAGGCAGGCCCGGGGCGGCAGCTGGTGCAGCAGCTGGGTGCCGCCAAAGACCTCCAGCCCCGGCAGTTTGAGCGTGCGTGGCACAAAGGCGCCCACGCCGCTGGCTACGACCACGCAGCGCGCCTGCACGCTGAGCCCCTGGGCCGTGTGCAGGAGAAAACCGCCTTCGGGCAGGACCTCTAACTGCTCCACCGGCGCGCCCAGCTGCCACTGCGGCGCAAAGGGCTGGATTTGCGTGCACAGGCGCTGCACCAGTTCATGGCCGGTGCAGGCGGGCAGGGCGGGAATGTCGTAGATCGGCTTGTCGCCGTAGAGCTGGGCGCATTGCCCGCCGGGGGCGAGCAGGGCGTCGAACACGTGCGCGCGCAGGCCCTGCAGGCCGAGCTGGAAGACCTGGTACAGGCCCGCCGGGCCGGCGCCGATGACGGCGGCGTCGGTCTGCAGGGGCGGCTGCGGCATCAGCGCTGCAGGTCTTTGATCTTGCCGGGCTGGCCGTTGAACTCGTCGGCGTCGGGCAGGGCGGCCTTGCGCTTGGTGATCGCCTTCCAGCCGGGGGCGTTGGTCAGGTCGGCGTTGATCTTGATGAAGGGGTGCTCGGCGGCGGGCAGGTCTTCTTCGGCAAAGATGGCGTTGGCCGGGCACTCGGGCACGCAGACGGCGCAGTCGATGCATTCATCGGGGTTGATGACCAGCATGTTCGGGCCTTCGACGAAGCAATCGACGGGGCACACGTCCACACAGTCGGTGTATTTGCACTTGATACAGTTTTCGGCAACAACGTGGGTCATGGGTGTTCAGTTCTTCAAAGAAAAAGGCAAGGCTTGCACCGACAGCACCGCAGCCGGTGGTGGCCCGGGGCGCAACGCTGTGGGTACAAGTCCTGAGGGGATAACCCGCAATTTTAGGCGCTTGCCAGGGGCTGCAGCCATTGCAGCCCCTGGGGGGATAGGGAAGCTTGACCGGCGTCAGTTCAGCAGCACGGCGCCAGCCGTCTTGTGGCTGGCGGTATCGACCAGGATCATCGACCCCAGCACCCGGGCGCGGGCAAACGGCGCGGCGGGCAGGGGTTCTTGCAGCAGCAGCTCGATGTGGCCGATGGCGTTGGGTTCGAGCTGCTCGGCGCCCTGTTTGGCCAGGGTGTTGACGTCCAGGCGGTGCAGCACGCGGCGCACCTTGGCCTTGACCCAGCGGTGGCCGTGCAGCGCCCAGTGCACGCGCCCGGTCACCAGGGGTTCGTCGTCCATCCAGGCCACGGTGGCGGCAAGCTCGCGCTGGCCGGGCCAGGGGCTTTGCGGCGCGGGGGTGTCGAAGTCGTCCTCGGCGGCCTGCACCGCTTGCGGCGCGGCCAGCAGCCAGTCGCCGCGCGAGACGTCCACCTCGCGGTCGAGCACGATGCCGGCGCTCAAACCTGCCGCCACGTCCTGCGGGCGGCGGGCGTGGTCCAGCACCTGGGCCACGGTGGCCTGTTGCCCGCTGGGGAAGACCTGCACCTGCGCGCCCACCTGTGCCACACCGGCGGCCACGCGGCCCCAGAACACGCGCCGGCCCTGGCTGGTGTTGGCAGACGAAGAGGCGGATTTTTCCACCCACTGCACCGGCAAGGCCAGGGGCAGGGCGGTGTCGGTGGGGGTGTTGGGCAGGGCTTCGAGCACCTGCAGCAGCGTCGGGCCTTGGTAGCCGCACCAGCCGGGATGGGCGTTGACCACGTTCCAGCCCTTGAGCGCCGAGACGGGCACGGTGGCGGCGACCGCGATACCGGCCTCTTGCGCAAACTGCGCCAGCGCGGTGCGGATGTGGGCAAAGGCCAGCGCCGGGTCGGCCACGGCGTCGAGCTTGTTGACGGCGAACACCAGCGAATGCACGCGCAGCAGGTGCACCAGCAGGCTGTGGCGGCGCGTTTGCGCCAGCAGTTGCAGGCCGGGGTTTTGCCAGTCGAGCTTGGTGGCATCGACCAGCACCACGGCGGCGTCGGCCTGCGAGGCGGCGGTGACCATGTTGCGCGTGTACTGCTCGTGGCCGGGCGCGTCGCCGATGATGAACTTGCGCTCCTCGGTGGCGAAGTAGCGGTAGGCGACGTCGATGGTGATGCCCTGCTCGCGCTCGGCCGAGAGGCCGTCGGTGAGCAGCGCCAGGTCGGTCTCGCCCGATTTGGTCACGCCCGCGAGGTGATCCTGCAGCACGGCTCGGCTATCGACCAAGAGGCGGCCAATCAGCGTGCTCTTGCCGTCGTCCACGCTGCCGCAGGTGATGACGCGCAGGGCGGAAATGTGGTCATTTTGGGCTGTAGCGCTTGCTGGATCAGCGTGAGCAGCTACGGAATCGATAGTGTTGGTGTGCATTAGAAATACCCGTCCTTCTTGCGCTTTTCCATCGAGGCTTCGCTCGTCTTGTCGT
>JAJTBK010000146.1 GCA_021286965.1 Comamonadaceae bacterium
CGAAGGCGCGAGCAACCTGGGCTTCATGGTGCTGCCCAACTACCGCGTCTGGGTGGTGCTGGCCTCGTTGGTGGTGTGCTTTGCCACCTGGTACGTGATTGAGAAAACCAAGCTCGGCGCCTACCTGCGCGCGGGCACCGAGAACCCGCGCCTGGTGGAAGCCTTCGGCGTCAACGTGCCGCTGATGATCACCCTGACCTACGCCTTTGGCGCCGCCCTGGCGGCCTTTGCCGGCGTGCTCGCCGCGCCCATTTACCAGGTGACGCCGCTCATGGGGCAGAACCTCATCATCGTCGTCTTTGCCGTCGTCGTGATTGGCGGCATGGGCTCCATCATGGGCTCCATCCTCACCGGCCTGGGCCTGGGCGTGGTCGAGGGCTTTACCAAGGTGTTCTACCCCGAGGCTTCGTCCACCGTGGTCTTCGTCATCATGGCCATCGTGCTGCTGATCCGCCCCGCCGGCCTGTTCGGCAAAGAAAAGTAAGCCGGGAAGCCCCTGCCATGGACTTGCAAAAAATCACTCCCTGGGGCTACGGCCTGCTGTTGCTGGGCCTGGTGCTGGCGCCGTTTGCCGGCGCCTACCCGGTGTTCGTCATGAAGCTGCTGTGCTTTGCCCTGTTCGCTTCGGCCTTCAACCTGCTGCTGGGCTACACCGGCCTGCTGTCTTTTGGTCATGCTGCTTTCTTGGGTGGCGCCGCCTACGTCAGCGGCCACGTGGTCAAGGTCTGGGGCGCCACGCCGGAGCTGGGCCTGCTCGCGGGCCTGGTCAGCGGCGCCTTCCTGGGCCTGGTGATGGGCTGGTTCACCATCCGCCGCCAGGGCATTTACGCCACCATGATCACGCTGGCACTGGCGCAAATGCTGTTTTTTGCCTGCTTGCAGGCGCCGCAAACCGGCGGTGAAGACGGCTTGCAGGGCGTGCCGCGCGGCAAGCTGCTGGGGCTGCTCGATCTTGCGGACGATAGGGTCATGTACTACGTCTGCCTGGCGGTGGTGGTGCTGGCCTTTTTGCTCATCGTGCGCACCATCCATTCGCCCTTTGGCCAGGTGCTCAAAGGCATCAAGGAGAACGAGGCGCGCGCCATCTCGCTCGGTTACGACACGCAGCGCTTCAAGCTGCTGGCCTTCGTCATCTCCGCCGCCGTGGCCGGCCTGGCGGGTGCGCTCAAAACCCTGGTGCTGGGCTTTGCCACCTTGTCGGATGTGCACTGGAGCGCCTCGGGCCACGTGGTGCTGATGACGCTGGTGGGCGGCATGGGCACGCTCAGCGGCCCGCTGGTGGGGGCGGCGGTGGTCGTGCTGCTGGAGAACAAGATCGGCGACCTCGGCCAGTGGCTGGCACAGGCGAGCGGCATCGACTGGTTCAACAGCCTGGGCGAGTCGGTGACCATCGTCACCGGGCTGATCTTCGTCGTCTGCGTGCTCGCCTTCCGGCGCGGCATCATGGGCGAGCTCATCGCCTGGCTGCAGCGCGCCCCAAAGGGCTAGAGCGCGTTCTTGGCCTAGCTCAGCAGCAGCTGCCCCTGCGCCATGGCCTGCAGCCGGCCTGCCGCCGCACTGCAGTCGCCCATGTGCTGCAGCACCCAGGTTTCGTCGTAATAGGTTGGCAGGTAACGTTCGCCGGCGTCGCACAGCAGCGACAAAATGGCGCCCTGCTCGCCGCGTGCGTGCATTTCGTGCGCCAGGCGCAACATGGCGACGAAGTTGGTGCCGGTCGAGGGGCCGACGCGCCGCCCGAGCAGCGCCGACAGCAGGTGCATGGCGGCGATCGAGTCCTGGTCGGTGACCTCTTCCATGCGATCGACCAGGCTGCGGATGAAACTGGCCTCGACGCGCGGGCGGCCAATGCCCTCGATGCGCGAGCCCGGCGCCGTCAGGCTGGCGTCGCCCGAGCGGTGGTAGGCCGCAAACACCGAGCCCACTGGATCTGCGACGCAGACCTGGCTGGCGTGCTTTTGGTAGCGCACATAGCGGCCGATGGTGGCGCTGGTACCGCCCGTGCCGGCGCCGACCACGATCCAGCGCGGCACCGGGTGGCGCTCGCGCTGCATCTGGCTGAACATGCTTTCGGCGATGTTGTTGTTGCCGCGCCAGTCCGTGGCGCGCTCGGCGTAGGTGAACTGATCCATGTAGTGCCCGCCCGTCTCCTGGGCGATGGCGCGCGCGGCGTCGTAGACATCGCCGGCGCGCTCGACGAAATGGCAGCGTCCACCGTAGAACTCGATCAGCGCCACCTTCTCGGCCGAGGTGCTGCGCGGCATCACGGCGACGAACGGCAGGCCGAGCAGGCGTGCAAAGTAAGCTTCGCTCACGGCGGTCGAGCCGCTGGACGCCTCGACGATGGTCGCGCCCTCGCGCACCCAGCCGTTGCACAGCGCGTACAGGAACAGCGAGCGCGCCAGCCGGTGCTTGAGGCTGCCGGTGGGGTGGGTCGATTCGTCTTTCAGGTACAGGTCGATGCCGGCCGCGCTGAACGCGGGCAGCGTCAGGGCGATGAGGTGGGTGTCGGCGCTGCGTTGGTAGTCGGCCTCGATGCGGGCGATGGCCTGGTGCAGCCAGTGGTCCGGGCTGCCGGTACAAGGATGGGGCTGGGTGGGCACGGCATTCTCCTGGGGGCCATGCACTGCAGGTGGCGTGCATGGCGGGGTGGGGACAAGGCCCGGATTGTGCGTCGCTTTACCGCTCCTGGGCGGGTTCGTGGGGCCCTTGAAATCCCCGTGCCGGCGCCTAACTGGGTGGTGTCTGCACGGTGTGGTGCAGGTTGTGTGCAACCATGTCAAGGAGTTGGATCATGAATTCTCTGGTGTCTCGCGGCAGCTTGTTGGATGACTTTTTCAAGGACTTTGCTCCCGGCTTCTACGTGCGCCCCCTGCACGGTGATGGCCTGCCGCAGCCGTCGCAAATCAAGATGGACGTGAAGGAAACCGATGGCGGCTACACCGTGTGGGCCGAACTCCCCGGTGTGCCGAAGGAGGACATCCACGTCGCCGTTGATGGCAACGTCGTTACCCTGCGTGCCGAGGTGCGCCAGCTCGATCGGGCCACCGAGGGCGAGAAGGTGTTGCGTTCCGAGCGTTACTACGGCGCCGTGGCCCGCAGCTTTCAGTTGCCCGCAGACATTGACGCCGCCCAGGCGAAGGCGAAGTTTGACAACGGTGTGCTGACCTTGTCGCTGCCGAAAAAGGTGCAAAACCCGTCGCAGCGCCTGCACATTGAATGAGGCTGCAGCCGCCTTAGGCCGAGGTCGATGGCACCAGGGCCAGGGCGGCCTGCAGCCATTGCGCCAGGGCGTCGGGGGCATCGCAGGCGATGGCACGCCGCTCCGGCATGGAGCGCAGCCAGGTGATCTGGCGCTTGGCCAGCTGGCGCGTGGCGGCGCTGCCACGCGCCAGCAGTGCGGCTGAGTCCAGCGGGCCGCCGGTGGCGGCCTGGGCATCGAGCAGTTCCCACGCCTGGCGGTAGCCGACGCAGCGCATCGACGGCAGATCGGGATGCAGGTCGGCACGGGTGCGCAGCTGGCGCACCTCGTCCACAAAGCCGGCGGCGAGCATGGCGGCAAAACGCTCGCCAATGCGCCGGTGCAGCCACGCCCGGTTCTCCGGTTCCAAGGAGAAAAAGGCGCCAGGGCTTATCAGGCAAGCGTCAGGTGCTCTTGTTTTGATAGTGTGGAAACTTGACAGCGGGCGCCCGGAGAGCTCCCACACCTCCAGCGCCCGCTGGATGCGCTGGCTGTCGCCCGGTGCCAGGCGCGCAGCCGTCGCCGGATCGTGCTGCGCCAGGCGTGCGTGCAGTGCCGGCCAGCCGCTGCACGCGGCCTCGGCCTCCAGGCGTGCGCGCACCGTCGGGTCGGCCGCTGGCATGTCGTCGATGCCGTCTTGCAGTGCCTTGAAATACAGCATGGTGCCTCCGACCAGCAGCGGCAGCGCACCGCGTGTGCGGATCTGCGCCACCAGGCGGTGGGCATCCTGCACGAACTCGGCGGCGCTGTACGCCTGGGTCGGGTCGCGGATGTCGATCAGGTGGTGCGGCACGGACGCCAGTTCGGCCGCGCTGGGCTTGGCGGTGCCAATGTCCAGGCTCCGGTAGACCAGGGCGGAATCGACGCTGATGATCTCCAGCGCCTGCCCGCGCTGCGCCAGCGCCTGTGCCAGCGCCAGGGCCGCTGCCGTCTTGCCGCAGGCCGTGGGGCCGGCAAGGGCGATGCAGGGTAGGGCGCGGGGGGCGGTGGTGGCGTCGGGCATAGGGCGGCGAGGGTAACAAAAAAACCCGCAGCTGCGGGTTTTTTTGTTACCCTCGCCGCCC
>JAJTBK010000150.1 GCA_021286965.1 Comamonadaceae bacterium
AACTCAGCCCCCTGGGGCTGCAGCAGGCGCAGCGCCTGGGCGCGCACTGGCAGGCGCATGGGCGGCGCTTTGGCGCCGTCTATACCGGCACCCTGGCGCGGCACGCGCAAACCCTGGCCGGCATCCAGGAGACGCTGGGCCAGGCGCTGACGCCAGCGCAGCAGCTGCCGGGGTGGGATGAATACGACGGCCGGGCGCTGGTGCAAGCCATCCACCCCGGGCCCCTGACCGGAGTCACCGGGGCGGAGCGCTTCCAGCAGTACTTTCGCCTGCTGTGCGATGCGCTGGCACAGTGGATGGCCGGCACCATCAGCCCCCAGGGCATGGGCAGCTGGCAAGCCTTTGCCGACGGCGTGCACACTGCCCTGGAGCAGCTGCGCCGCCACCACGGACCGGGGCAGGAAGACGTGCTGGTGGTGAGCAGTGGCGGCCCGATTTCGACCGCCATCGCCCTGGTGCTGGGCGCCTCGCCGGAGGCGGCCATTGGCCTGAACATGCGCCTGCGCAACAGCGCCGTGACCGAATTGAGCCTGCGCCCCAAGCGACTGATGCTGCAAACCTTCAACACCCTGGAGCACCTCGCGGCGCCCCAGGATGCGGGCCTGATCAGCTTCGCCTAAGAGAGGCCGAACCCGCTCAGAGTGGGTAGGCCGGGCTGCTTGTAAAAGCCGGTATCTGTGTCTAAAAATAAACGTCGTAACCAATCCGCATTGCGCGGTGGCGGGACACCCAGCAGGGAACCCGGACAAGAAGTGGCGCGATTATAGGGAAAACCCTAGTTTTTCCTTGATCCTGTGGCCTAGGTGCCACACCCACCCGGGGCCGATACCAGGGTGGACAGGGGCAGTGCGTCGAGCTCCTGCAGCAGCTGCGCCAGGGCGGCGCCGGCAGCCTGTACCAGGGCCTGGCCTTTTTCCGCCGTGGCCGCGCTGGCATCGCCCACGGCGCCGGCCAGGTGGTAGTCCTGCATCGCCCAGCCCATCTTGGCGCTGCGGCCGTTGCCCAGAATCGGGTACTGCTCGGCCCGGTCCTGCGAGCGCGAGCGCCAGTGCTGCGCCTGCGCCCTATCGACCTGCGCCGGCGCCAGGTGCAGCGCCATGGAGGTTTCAATGGCGCCGCCGTGGATGCCGAAGCGGTGCTCCTCGGCGCTGAACAGCGCCTGCACCGCCGGCGGCAGTGGCAGGCCAAACCAGCTGGCGCTGTAAGTGAGCAGGCCGTGCTGCTGGCGCAGCTCGCGCGCGGCAATGTCCATGGGGGCGACGTTGCCGCCATGGCCGTTGAGCAGCAGCAGCTTGCGGATGCCGGCGCGCGCCACGCCCGCACCCAGCTCGCCCCACAGCGCCAGCAGCGTCGCTGGCGACAGGCTGAGGGTGCCGGGGTAGGCCAGGTGCTCGGTCGAGAGGCCAACGTTTTGCGGCGGCAGCAGCAGCAGCGGCAGCGCCGGCGGCAGCTGCGCCAGGGCGGCGTCGAGCACGCCTTGCAGCAGCAGCGCATCGACCTGCAGCGGCAGGTGCGGCCCGTGCTGCTCGACGGCCGCCACGGGCAGCACGGCCACGGTGCGCGCCGCCAGGCCCGAGGCCTGCGCGGCGGCGAAGTCGCGGGTGGAAACGTCGGCCCAGTGGCGCGCGGGCCAGGAATTCAGCGAAGGTGCAGGCATGGCGGCATGGTAGCGGCTGAATTGCGCCCGCTTGCGCCGCTTTCTCGGCCCTTGGCCGGGCCAGGGGCGGCGGCACAATCCAGGCGCACACTGCGCCTTGATCCGCCCATGCCCACGCCCTTTTCCCCGGTTCTGCTCCTGCTCCTGCGCCACCTGCAACGCTGCTGCCTGGCCGCCGTGCTGCTGGCGCTGCCTGGCCTCGCGGCGGCGGACTTCCGCGACCCCGAGGGGCAGCAGTTCGTCGTCTGGCCCAACATTCCGGTGGTGCGCGCCACCGACTTCGCCGAATACGCCGCCGACCGCAAGATCTTCGACGAACTGCACGCCGCCAAGGGCGACCCCGCCACCACCATCGCCGCGCTGCAGGCAGTGGACCAGTTGCAGGCCCACCACGAGCGCGCCGCGCTGGCCGAGCTGGGGCGCAGCCTGAACGTGCTGTTCATCAGCGAGCTGGACCGGCTCACGCGCGCCACCTCCATCCGCACGCCCAAGCTGCGCTTCGACTTCGCCGGCATCACCCCGGCGGAGCTGCAGCGCCCGGCGCTGCTCGACGCCACCGCGCTGGCCGCGCTCAAGGCCAAGGCCGGGCAGGTGACGCTGCTGGTGTACATGAC
>JAJTBK010000161.1 GCA_021286965.1 Comamonadaceae bacterium
TCGCCCATGGTGGGCACGTTCTACCGCGCTGCCAGCCCGGGGGCCAAGCCCTTCGTCGATGTCGGCAGCCAGGTCAAGGAAGGCGACACCATCTGCATCATCGAGGCCATGAAGATCTTGAACGAGATCGAGGCCGACAAGTCCGGCACCGTGACCCGCATCCTGGGGGACAACGGCCAGGCGGTGGAATACGGTCAGCCGCTGTTCGTCATCGAGTGATGAACGGCGAGGTAGCCTATGTTTAAGAAAATTCTGGTCGCCAACCGTGGGGAGATCGCGCTGCGCGTGCAGCGCGCCTGCCGCGAGTTGGGCATCAAGGCGGTGATGGTCTATTCCGAGGCCGACCGCGACGCCAAGTACGTCAAGCTTGCCGAAGAGGCGGTGTGCATCGGCCCCGCGCCTTCGCCGCTGTCCTACCTCAACATGCCGGCCATCATCTCGGCCGCCGAGGTGACGGACGCCGAGGCCATCCACCCCGGCTACGGCTTCCTGTCGGAGAACGCCGACTTTGCCGAGCGCGTGGAAAAGAGCGGTTTCCAGTTCATCGGCCCGACGCCCGAATCCATCCGCATGATGGGCGACAAGGTCTCGGCCAAGCAGGCCATGATCAAGGCCGGTGTGCCCTGCGTGCCGGGCTCGGACGGCGAGCTGCCGGACGATCCGGTGCAGATCCGCCGCATTGCCAAGGCTGTTGGCTACCCCGTCATCATCAAGGCCGCTGGCGGCGGCGGTGGGCGCGGTATGCGCGTGGTGCACACCGAGGCGGCGCTGGTCAATGCCGTGCAGATGACCAAGGCCGAGGCCGGCGTGGCTTTTGGCAACCCGGCGGTGTACATGGAAAAGTACCTGCAGAACCCGCGCCACATCGAGATCCAGGTGCTCGCTGATAAGCACAAGAACGCCGTCTATCTGGGCGAGCGCGACTGCTCCATGCAGCGGCGCCACCAGAAAATCATCGAGGAAGCGCCGGCGCCGGGCATTCCGCGCCGCCTGATCGAGCGCATTGGCGAGCGCTGCGTGGCCGCCTGCAAAAAGATCGGCTACCGGGGCGCAGGCACCTTCGAGTTCCTGTACGAAAACGGCGAGTTCTACTTCATTGAGATGAACACCCGCGTGCAGGTCGAGCACCCGGTGACGGAGCTGATCACCGGCATCGACATCGTCAAGACGCAGATCATGGTTGCCGCTGGCGAGAAACTGCCCTTCACCCAGCGCCAGGTGGTGCTGCGCGGGCACGCCATCGAATGCCGCATCAACGCCGAAGACCCCTACAAGTTCACGCCTTCGCCCGGGCGCGTGACGATGTGGCACATGCCTGGCGGCCCCGGGGTGCGTGTCGATTCGCACGTCTATGCCAACTACTTTGTACCGCCGAACTACGACTCCATGATCGGCAAGCTGATCGTGCACGGCGACACGCGCGAGCAGGCGCTGGCGCGGATGCGCACGGCCTTGTCGGAGACGGTGATCGAGGGCATCAAGACCAACGTGCCGTTGCACCAGGAGCTGATGGTGGACGCCAAGTTCGTTGATGGCAGCACCAACATCCACTACCTGGAGCAATGGCTGGAGCAGCACAAGCGCTGACCGTCACCTCCTCTGGATTGCCCGGCTGGCCTGTGCGCGTGCACCGGCCAGCCTTTTGTTTTGTAAGGATTTCCCATGTTTGAACTGAGCCTGCTGTGCCCCGAGGACAAGGTCGAGGACCTGAGCGACGCGCTCGACGCGCTCGACGCGCTCAGCGTGTCGGTGGAAGACGCCGACGCCCACACCGAGGCCGAGCAGGCGCTGTTTGGCGAGCCCGGAATGCCGCCGCCCAAGGACGGCTGGCAGCGCAGCCGCATCGTGGCACTGTTCGCGCAAGAGGCCGACGCGCAGCAGGCGCAGCAGCTCTTGCAGGTGCAAGACTTTTTTGCCGGCTGCCAGCTGCTGGGCATAGCGCCCGTGGCGGAGCAGGACTGGGTGCGGCTGACCCAATCGCAATTCGCGCCGGTGGAGATCACCCCTGATTTCTGGATCGTGCCCAGCTGGCACGAGCTACCGGCGCAGGCGCGCACCAGCATCCGCCTCGACCCCGGCCTGGCCTTTGGCACCGGCACCCACCCGACGACGCGCATGTGCCTGCGCTGGATCGCCCGCCAGGCCGGCGCTGCGGCCCTGGGCCGGGTGCTCGACTACGGCTGCGGCTCCGGCATTCTGGCGATTGGTGCGGCCAAGTTTGGCGCTGCCGACATCGACGCCGTCGATATCGACCCGGCGGCCGTCGAATCGGCGCTGCAGAACGCCCAGGCCAACGCCGTGCAGCTGCACGCTGGCCTGCCCGAGCAGGCGCAGGGGCAGTACCAGACGGTGCTGGCCAACATCCTGGCGACGCCGCTCAAGGTGCTCGCGCCGCTGTTGTGCGCGCATGTGGCGGCAGGCGGTCACCTGGTGCTGGCGGGCATCCTCGAACGCCAGGCCGAGGAACTGCAGGCCGCATACGCCCCCTGGCTGGCGCTGTCGGTGGCCGACAGCGAGGACGGCTGGATTTTGATGACCGCCACGCGCACCGCCTGAACCCCGCCACTGCCGCCGCCGGGGCGGCCCCTACAATCCACAGCCGATGAGCCAGATCACCTGCTGCCCCTCCTGCCATACCCGCTTCAAGGTCGTGCCCGACCAGCTGCGCATTTCCGATGGCTGGGTGCGCTGCGGTCATTGCAAGGAAATTTTTGACGCCGGCGCGCACCTGCAGGCGGCCGAGCTGCCGTCGCTGTTGCCGGAATTTGCCCTGGCGGCGCCGGCCGCCGTGCCGGCCTCCGAGCCCGTACCGCTGCCGGCGGTCGATCTGGTGCCAGAACCGGATCCCGTACCGGAACCGGAACTCGAGCCAGAGCCAGAGCCAGAGCCTGTCGGCTTGGCGACGACGGCCCTGCAGCAGGTACTGGCGCACGACGATGGCTTGTCGTTGGCGCTGGAGCTGCCCCTGCGCCAGCCGTCATCCGAACCTGAACCTGAACCCGAGCCAGCCGCTGCCACGCCGGAGGGGGCGTTGGCGTTTCCCGATATCGACGCCGCCCTCGAAGCCGAGTTGCGCGAGCTGCTGCCCAGCCGCCCGGCTGCACCCCGGCGCAAGGCGGCTGCCGACGGCCCTGGTGCGGCCCTGGCGGCGCAGGACGACGGCGATGCACCGGCGCCCGACGCCGGCCCCGAACCCGGTTTCGTGCGCGCGGCCCGGCGCCAGGCGTTCTGGCGCCGTCCGCTGGTGCGCGTGCTGCTGGGCCTGCTCCTGCTGCTGGCCGGCGCCGGCCTGGCGGCGCAATGGGCCTGGCAGGAACGTAACTGGCTCGCTGCCGCCCAGCCGTCGCTGCGCCCCTGGCTGGAGCAGGCCTGCGCGCACTGGCATTGCCAGCTGGCGCCGCTGCAGAACATTGCCGCCGTCGCCATCGACAGCGCCGGCTTTGCCAAGAGCGGCACGCGCAGCGATCTGTACCAGCTGCAGGTGGCGCTGAAAAACCAGGCCCACCTGCCCGTCGCCATGCCGGCGCTGGAGCTGACCCTGACCGATGCCCAGAACCAGGTGCTGCTGCGCCGCGTGTTGCTGCCGGCCGAGCTCGGAGCGCCAGCGCAACTGGCAGCTCAGGGCGAATGGTCGGTGCGCACCCAGGTACAACTTTCGGGCCCGGCCCTGGGTCTGGCCGGCTACAGCGTGCTGGCCTTTTACCCCTGATTTTTTTCTTTTTTCGATTGGATGAACCATGGCCGCCTTGATTTGCGGATCGCTCGCGTTTGACACCATCATGGGCTTCGAGGGCCGCTTTGCGCAGCAAATCCTGCCCGAGCAGCTGCACATCCTGAATGTGTCTTTCCTCGTGCCGCAGCTGCGGCGCGATTTTGGCGGCTGCGCCGGCAACATCGCCTACAGCCTGCGCCTGCTCGGTGGCCAGGCCGTGCCCATGGCCATGCTGGGCAACGATGGTGGCGAGTACCTGCAGCGCCTGCAAAGCCTCGGCGTGGACACGCGCCACGTACAGCTGGCGCAAGACAGCTACACCGCCCAGGCCATGATCATGACCGACCAGGACAACAACCAGATCACGGCCTTTCACCCCGGCGCCATGGCGTTGGCGCACCGCCAGCCGATCACGGCGGTGGCGGATATCCGCGTCGCCATCATTGCCCCGGACGGCCGGGCGGCCATGATCGAGCACGCGCGCCAGTGCCAGGAGCTGGGCATCGATTTCGTTTTCGATCCTGGCCAGGGTCTGCCGATGTTCACCGGCGAGGAGCTGCGCACCTTCGTCACCCAGGCCAGCTGGATCACGGTCAACGACTACGAGGGCAAGATGCTGTGCGAACGCACCGGCTGGAGCCTGGCCGAGCTGTCGCAGCAGGTGCGCGGCCTGATCGTGACCCTGGGCGCGCAGGGCTGCGAAGTCTGGGTGGGCGGCGACAAGACGCTGGTGGCGCCGGTGTCCGCCAGCGCCGTGGTCGATCCCACCGGCTGTGGCGATGCCTGGCGCGGCGCGCTGCTGTTTGGCCTGGAGCGCGGCTGGTCCCTGGAGCGCTGCGCAGCCCTGGGTAACCGCCTGGGGGCACTCAAAATTGCACAGCGCGGGCCACAGAACTATCAGCTCGACTTCGATCCGGCAACCCTGTAATTGCTCCTAAAAAAATAGCTGCCAGCGCTTGATGGACAAGCGCTGGCAGCTATTTTTATGCCTGCTTCAGGGCTTTTCGCCGGTAGGGAAGGGCCATTTGGCCTGGGGGCTGAGCGTGGTCTTGACGGCGGGGGTGGCTGCTGCCGGCGCGGCTTTCTTGGGGGCTGCTGCCTTCTTTGGGGCGCTGGTCTTCACGGCGCTGGCAGTCTTCGGGGTGGCCGCTTTCTTCGCCGGTGCTGCGGCCTTGGGGGCAGGGGTGGCAGCGGCTTTTTTCGGCGCCGCCTTCTTGGTGGTGGCGCTCGGGGTCACGGCGGGCGCAGCGGGCGCTTTCTTCGTCGCCGCCG
>JAJTBK010000160.1 GCA_021286965.1 Comamonadaceae bacterium
ACCAGCACGGCACCGTCTCCGGCAACATGGTGGACGTGGTGCAGCACAGCACGCAGTACATGAGCGACGACGATCTGCTGGCCATCGGCACCTACCTGAAATCGCTGCCGCCCGGCAAGGACGACCTGCCGATGCAGGTGGCGCAAGGCCCCGGCCCGGCCATCACGCCGCACAAGGCAGGCAGCGCCACGCCCACCGGCGACCTGCCCGCGAACCTGTTCACCACGCGCGGCGGCCTGGGCTATCTGCAGTTCTGCGCCGACTGCCACCGCAGCAACGGCGACGGCGTGCCCAACGTCTTCCCACCGCTGTCGGGCAACCACACGCTGCAGTCGCAGGATGCCTCCACGCTGATCCACCTGCTGCTCACCGGCTGGCAAGGCCCGGTCACGCGCAGCCACGCCCGCGCGCTCACCATGCCCGCCTTCGCCCAGCTGGGCGACGCCGAGATCGCCGACATCCTGAACTTCACCCGCCAAGCCTGGGGCCGCGCCGACGCGCAGGCACTCACGCCCAGCGCCATCGCCAGCGCCCGCCGCCAGCTCGGCGCCCAGGCCGAGCAAGGCCGCCCGTTCCAGACCCCGCGCCTGGCCGACATGCTGCAGGAAAAGAACGCCGCCCAGCTGGTGCACGGCGCACGCCTGAACATCGACACCGCACGCCTGCTGCCGCAGTACGTGGGCGCCAAGATGAACTGCGCCAGCTGCCACCTGAACGCCGGCACCGTCGCCGATGGCTCGCCCTACGTCGGCGTCTCGGCCTTCTTCCCCAGCTACGCCCCCCGGGCAGGCCGCATCATCACACTGCAAGACCGTATCAACGGCTGCTTTTTGCGCTCAATGAACGGTAAACCCCTGCCAATCGAGGGTGAGGACATGCAGGCCATGGTGGCCTACTTCGACTGGATGAAGCGCGAAACCCAGCCCAGCGACAAAGTCGAAGGCCGGGGCGTGGGCAAGATCAGCCCGCAGATCGTGCCCAACACCGCGAACGGCGAACGCCTCTACCGCGCCCAATGCGCGCTGTGCCACGGCGCCAACGGCGAAGGCATCCAGAACGCCAAGGGCGAGATGGTGTACCCGCCGCTGTGGGGAGACGCCTCCTTCAACATCGGCGCCGGCATGGCCCGCACCTACACGGCGGCAGCCTTCGTCAAGCGCAACATGCCGATTGCCGTCCACAACCGCTTCCCGCTCGGCCAGGGCAACGGCCTGAGCGACCAGGAGGCCGTGGACGTGGCCGAATACTTCAGTCACATGCCGCGCCCGGACTTTGCGCCCAAGGTGAAAGACTGGCCGAAGGACAAAAAACCCGCCGACGCACGCTACTGAGAACGCTCTGGCACCGCCTCCAGGCGCGGACAATGGGCGCCGCCCACGCCCACCGCGCCCAGCCGCCACCGCCGCATGTCCCACCTCCTGCTCGTCGAAGACAACGCCCTGGTCGCCAGCGGCATACAGGCCGGGCTGGCGCTGCACGGCCTGCACAGCGACTGGGCGCCCAGCGCCCGCGCTGCCCAGGCCCACCTGGCAGCGCGCGCCTACGACGCCTGCGTGCTCGACCTGGGCCTGCCCGACGGCGACGGAATGCAGCTGCTGCGCCGCTGGCGCGCCGCCGGGCAAACGCTGCCGGTGCTGATCCTGTCGGCACGCAGCACGCTGCAGGACAAGGTACAGGGCCTGCAGGACGGCAGCGACGACTACCTGGCCAAGCCCTTTGACCTGCCCGAGCTGGTGGCGCGGCTGCAGGCCCTCATGCGCCGCGCCGGCGGGCGTGCCAGCGCGCACCTGCACATCGCCGGCTACGACATCGACATGGACAGCGCCAGCGTCTGGCAGCAGGGCCAGCGCGTGGAGCTGGCGCGGCGCGAATGGGCGCTGCTGCAGGCCCTGATCCAGGCGCGCGGGCGCGTGCTCAGCCCGGCGCAGCTGCACGACCACCTGTACGGCCTGGCGCAGGACGTGGAGAGCAACGCCATCAACGTGCACGTGCACCACCTGCGCAAAAAACTCGGCCCCCACCTCATCGAAACCGTGCGCGGCCAGGGCTTTCGCCTGGGCGGCCCACCATGAAGGCACCGCGCCTGCCACGCAGCCTGCGCCTGCGCCTGGTGCTCGGCCTGGCGCTGGCCTCCTGCCTGCTCTGGGGCAGCGTCGCCCTCTGGCGCCTGGCCAGCCTGGAGCGCGAGATGAACGCCCTGCTCGACGACCGCCTGGCGGCCTCGGCCAAGATGGTGGCCGGCATCGTGCAGCAGTTCCAGCCCGCTGCCGCCACCCCAGCCGCCGACCTGGCCACCGTCATCGCGCGCGACGGCGTCGCCTGCGAAGTCAGCCTGGTGCGCAGCGAAGTCGCACTCCTGCCCATCGCCCGCACCGGCGACGCGCCCGAGCACGCCAGCCACGGCGCTACCGGCTTCGGCCACATCACCAAGGGCGGCAAAGCCTGGCGCACCTACGTACTCGAAGAACACGGCCTGCGCGTGGCCACCGCCGACCGCCTGGACACGCGCACGCAGCTGGTGCAGGCCGCCTGGCGCGCCATGGCCTGGCCGTTTGCCCTGGCACTGATTGGCATCGTGCCACTGAGCTGGTGGATTGCCAGCGCCACCCTGCGCCCCCTGCAGCAGCTGCAGCGCGAGTTGCGCCTGCGTCCCCCCCAGGACGGCCCCCCGGTGCAGGCCGGGCAAGACACGCAGGAGCTGGCCCCCGTCGTCGCCAGCCTGAACCAGCTGCTGGCACGCATGGACGCCGCCCTGCTGCACGAAAAACGCTGGAGCGCCGATGCCGCGCACGAGCTGCGCACCCCGCTGACCGCCATCAAAACCCACCTCCAGGTGGCACAGATGGTGCTCGCCCGGGAGGCGCCCGCACCCGGCGCCGAAGCCGCACGCCAGGCCCTGGCACAGGCCGGCCAGGGCGTGGCCCACATGCAGCACACCCTGGAGCAGCTGCTGGCCCTGGCACAACTGGAGCCGCAGCACGGCGCCCATCCGGCCAGCGGCTGCAGCGGCGCCGCGCTCACCCCCGCCGTCGCCCTGGCGATAGAGCAGTCGTGCCAGCGCGCCCAGGCCGAGGGCCTGGCCCACAGCGCCGTACAACTGCAGCAGGAGCCGCCCGCGCCCGCCGCCTGGGATGGGGTGCACATCGCCCTGCCGCCCGCCCTGCTGACCTGCGCCCTGTCCAACCTGCTGGACAACGCCCTGCGCCACCACCAGGGCCCGGGCCCGGTCAGCCTGCACCTGCTGCAGCAGGCCGGGGGCATCGCCCTGACGGTGCGCGATGCCGGCCCCGGCCTGAGCCCGCAGGAATGCGCCCGCGCCAGCCAGCGCTTTTGGCGCAAACACGCCCACGGCCCCGGCAGCGGCCTGGGCCTGACCATGGTGCAGCGCATCGCCCACAGCGCCGGCGGCAGCCTGCAGCTGAGCCCGGCCGCCCCCGGCCTGCAGGCCCGCCTGTGGCTGCCGGCTCAATACCCATAAAAAAAGCTGCCAGCGCTTATCCCTCAAGCGCTGGCAGCTCTCAAAAAAATAGCAATCAGGCCGCCTGTGGCTCGGGCACGCGCCCCAGGCTGCGCACAATCGCCGCCAGCGCCACACCGTAGGCGGGCACGAACAAGAGCAGGCTCACCGCCAGCTTGATGACGTAGTCCACCCAGGCAATCTCCACCCAATGCGTGGCCATGAAGGGATCGGGGCTGTGCCAGAAGGCAATGGCAAAAAACGCCAGCGTATCGAGCGCCTGGCCAAACACCGACGCCGCCGCCGGCGCCAGCCACCAGGCGCTGCTGCTCTGGCGGATGCGGTCAAACACCTGGATGTCCAGCAGCTGCCCCAGCACATAGGCGGCAAAGCTGGCAAAGGCGATGCGAAACACAAAAGTGTTGAATTCGGCCAGCGCCGCCAGGCCCTTGAAGCCGCCCTCGTGGAACAGCACGCCCACGGCGTACGACGCCAGCAGCGCCGGCACCATGGCGCGGGTGATGACGCGCCGCGCCGCCGGCTTGCCGATCAGGCGCACCGTCAAATCCGTGGCCAGGAAGATGAAGGGAAAGCTGAACGCCCCCCAGGTGCTGTGAAAACCCAGCAACGTGATCGGCAGCTGCACCAGGTAGTTGCTGGCGATGACGATGGCAATGTGAAAGGCCACCAGGAGGGAGAGGAAAAACGGCACGCGCGAGGGGCGCGCCAGTGCGGATGACATGGCAGTCCTTTTTGATGAATGGGGGCGAGGGAACCCATGGGAGAAAACGCGGGCCGCAATTATAGGTGCCTGGGGTATGCCACCCGTCGGACATCCGCTGGATTTGAATCGAATCGGCCTGCAACGCTTGCTGGACAAGCGTTGGCTGCTCTCATTTTTGCTGCACCTACCAGGGCGCACCGGCAAAGCGCTGCACCAAAAAATCCAGCAGCGCACGCACTGCCGGCGCCAGGTGGCGGCGCGACGGGTAGAGCGCGTACACCGTGAGCTGCGGCGGCGCCCAGCCGGGCAGCAGCGCCTGCAGCGCGCCCGCCTGCAGCAGCGGCCGCACCAGGTAGGTGGGCTGCAGCGCGATGCCGGCGCCGGCCTGCGCCGCCGCCATCAGCACCACGGCGTCGTTGGCGGTGAAGCGCGTGGGCACGCTCACCGCCTGCACGCCGCCCTGGGCGTGGGTGAAGCGCCATTCGCTGCGGCCAAAGTTGGCGTGGCCCAGGCAGCGGTGCGCCGCCAGATCGGCCGGCTGCGCCGGGCGCCCCATGCGCGCCAGGTAGGCGGGCGCGGCCACCAGCACCGATTCGCACCGGGCCAGGGGCCGCGCGATCAGGGCCGGGTCCGGGTCAGCGCTGATGCGGATCGCCAGATCGATGCGCTCGGCCACCAGGTTCACCGTGCCATCGCCGACGTGCAAATCCACGTGCAGCTGCGGGTGCAGCGCCAGGAAGTCGCCCAGCGCCGGCGCGAGCTGCGCGTAGCCAAACGACAGGCTGCAAGTCAGCCGCAGCTGCCCACGCAGCGCGCCATCGGCGGGGGCGGTGGCTTCCTCCACCTCCTGGGCAATAGCCAGCATCTGCAGGCATCGGCGCAGGCACTGCTCGCCGGCGTCGGTCAGCGTCACGCGGCGCGTGGTGCGCTGCAGCAGGCGCGCGCCCAGCCACTGCTCCAGGGCGGCGACGTAGCGCGTGACCATGGCGCGCGACAGGGCCAGGCGCGCGCTGGTGGCGGTGAAGCTGCCGGTCTGCGCCACATCGGCGAAGACGCGCATGGCGGTGAGGCGGTCCATGGTATTTGCGCAAATCAAGAAACAATCAAGCGCATTTTGAGGCGTTTATCTGCATCGTTTCAAGCAATAAAGTCCTATCCATCGTTTTTCAACCGGATTTTTTCCATGACTTTGCGCACCACCTTGCTCTGCACCACCCTCGCCCTGGCCTTCGGCGCCGCCCACGCTGCCGGGCCACTGCAGCTGACGGTGTACAACGCCGGCGCCGGGAGCTTCCACGTCAACTCCGTGCTGCTGAGCGGTGAGAAAGAGGCGCTGGTGATCGACACCGGCTTCACGCGCGCCGACGCCTACCGCATCGCCGCCAACGTGCTCGACAGCGGCAAGACGCTCACCACCATCTTGGTGAGCAACGCCGACCCGGACTACTACTTCGGCGCCGAGACACTCCAGGCCCTGTTCCCGCAGGCCAAGGTGGTGGCCACGCCCGCCGTGCGCGAGAAGATCCAAGCCAAGATGGCCGGCAAGCTGGCGTTCTGGGGCCCCAGGATGGGCGTGAACGCCCCCGCGC
>JAJTBK010000165.1 GCA_021286965.1 Comamonadaceae bacterium
CCGCGCATACCCGGCAGCGATGATGGACTCGATGGGCTCGTCATTTTCCATGTACCGCTGCACGATGGCGTCCAGCACCTCGTAAGGCGGCAGGCTGTCCTGGTCTTTTTGCTCCGGGCGCAGCTCGGCGCTGGGCGGACGGGTGATGATGCGCTCAGGAATCGGATTGGCCCCCGTGCCATAGGGATCGTGGGCGTTGCGCCAGCGCGCCAAGGCAAACACCTGGGTCTTGAGCAAATCCTTGATGACGGCAAAGCCCCCGGCCATGTCGCCGTACAGGGTGCAGTAGCCCGTCGCCATCTCGCTCTTGTTGCCGGTGGTGAGCACGACCGAACCCAACTTGTTCGACAGCGCCATGAGCAGCGTGCCGCGAATGCGAGCCTGCAGGTTTTCCTCCGTCGTGTCCTCGGCGCAGCCGGCAAACTGCGGCGCCAGCGCGGCCTTGAAGGCCTCGAACTGTGGTGCGATGGCGATCTCGTCGTAGCGCACCTGCAGGCGCGCAGCCATATCGCGCGCATCGATCCAGCTGATGTCGGCGGTGTAGGGCGAGGGCATCATCACCGTGCGCACCTTGTCCGCGCCCAGGGCATCGACCGCAATCGCCAGCACCAGCGCCGAATCGATGCCGCCCGACAAGCCGAGCAAGGCACCGGGAAAGCCGTTCTTGCCCACATAGTCGCGCACGGCCAGCACCAGAGCGGCCCACAGGTCGGCCTCGGGACTGGGCAGGGGGGCCACATCTGCTATCAATTGAGGAGCTGCCAGCGCACTCTGCACCTGCGCAAACACCAGTTTTTCTTCAAAAGCCGGGGCTCGTGCAGCGACGCTGCCATCGGCCTGCAGGGCAAACGAACGGCCCTCGAACACGACCTCGTCCTGCCCTCCCACCAGATGCGCATACACCAGGGGCAGGCCGGTTTCGTGCACCCGCTGGCGCATGGTGTGCTCGCGCTCGTGGCTCTTGCCCAGGTGAAATGGCGAGGCGTTGAGCACCGCCAGCAGCTGCGCGCCGGCCTGGGCCGCCAGCTGCGCCGGCGCCTGCACCCAGGCGTCTTCGCAAATGAGCAGGCCCACGCGCAGGCCGGCGACCTCGAGCACGCAGGGCGCGCTGCCCGGCGCAAAGTAGCGCTGCTCGTCGAATACACCGTAATTGGGCAGGGCCTGCTTGGCATACACCTGTTCGATGCGGCCCGTGCGCAGTACGCTGGCGGCGTTGTACACCAGGGCCCCGCAGGCGCTGCGCTGCGGGTGGCCAATGACCAGTGTCAGTTCCGGCCAAGCCTGGCTGGCGGTGCAAATGCTTTGCAGCGCCTGCTCGCAGGCGCCGAGAAAAGCCGGGCGCAGGTACAAGTCTTCGGCGGCGTAGCCGCACAGCGCCAACTCGGGCGTGAGCAACAGGCGTGCGCCGGCGGCGGCGGCCTGTTCGGCGGCGGCGATGATTTTTTGCGCATTCCCGCGCAAGTCACCGACGACAAAATTGAGCTGGGCAATGCAGAGGGAAAACGTCATGGGCAGGGCACGGGCGGCGCCGGCAGGCGCCGGCCAAAGGGGGCCAAAGGGGGCCAAAGGGGGCCAAAGGGGGCCATTATGGCGCCCGCCCGGTGCGCTTGCAGGCGGGCCTTACTGCCAGCCCCAGCGACGGCGGTAAAAGCCTTTCATCGCTTGCGTCAGCAGCATGTAGCCCAGCACGATCAGTGGCAGCAGCGCAAAGTACAGCAGCGGCAACGGCTGCAGCTTGAAGTAATGCGCCAGCGGCCCCTCGGGCAAAAAGATGCCGATGGCCATGATGATGGCCGTCATCGCCAGCAGCGGCGTGGCGGCGCGGCTTTCAATAAACGGCAGCTTGGGCGTGCGGATCATGTGCACCACCAGGGTCTGCGTCATCAACCCGACGATGAACCAGCCAGACTGGAACAGGGTCTGCTGCTCGGGCGTCTGCGCACCAAAGACGAACCACATGACGGCAAAGGTGGTGATGTCGAACACCGAGCTGATCGGCCCGAAGAACAGCATGAAGCGGCCGATCTCCCCCGGCTGCCAGCGCTGCGGCTGGCGCAGCTGTTCGTCATCGACGTTATCGAACGGGATCGCGATCTGCGAGATGTCGTAGAGCAGGTTTTGCACCAGCAAATGCATCGGCAGCATCGGCAAAAAGGGCAGAAAAGCCGAGGCCACCAGCACCGAGAAGACGTTGCCGAAGTTGGAGCTGGCCGTCATCTTGATGTACTTGAGCATGTTGGCAAAGGTGCGCCGGCCTTCGAGCACGCCCTCCTCCAGCACCATCAGGCTCTTCTCCAGCAAGATGATGTCGGCCGCTTCCTTGGCGATATCGACTGCCGTATCGACCGAGATGCCGATGTCGGCCGTGCGCAGCGCCGGTGCGTCGTTGATGCCATCGCCCATGAAGCCGACGACGTGGCCGCCGGCCTTGAGCAGGCGCACGATGCGCTCCTTGTGCGCCGGCGTCAGGCGCGCAAAGACGTTGTGCCGCTCCACCGCCTGCGCCAGTTCGGCGTCGCTCATGCGCTCGATCTCGCCGCCCAGCAGCAGGCCCTGCTGCTGCAGGCCGACTTCACGGCAAATCTTGGCGGTGACGAGTTCGTTATCGCCCGTGAGCACCTTCACCACCACGCCATGCGCGGCCAGTGCCTTGAGTGCCGGGGCGGTCGATTCCTTGGGTGGATCGAGGAAGGCAACGTAGCCGATGAGGGTCAGCGCCCCCTCGTCGGCCAGGTCGTACACCTCGCGCACCGGCGCCAGCTCCTTGGCGGCGACGGCGACCACGCGCAGCCCTTCCTCGTTGAGCTGCGCCGTGACGGCTCGGATGCGTTCGAGCAGCGCCGGCGTGAGCGCCTCGCGCTCGGCGCCATGGCGCACGTGGGTGCACACGGCCAGGATTTCCTCAACCGCGCCCTTGGTGATGAACAGGTGCTGCGCATCCTGCTCGGCCACCACTACCGACATGCGGCGGCGGTTGAAGTCGAACGGAATTTCATCGACCTTGCGGTAGTTCTGCGCCGGCTCCAGCGCGCGCTGCAGCTCGGCGTGTTCGAGCACGGCAACGTCGAGCAGGTTCTTGAGCCCCGTCTGGTAGTAGCTGTTGAGGTAGGCCAGCTCCAGCACCTCGTCCGACTCCTCGCCCCAGACATCGACGTGGCGCGCGAGGAAAATTTTGTCCTGCGTCAGCGTGCCGGTCTTGTCGGTGCACAGCACGTCCATGGCGCCAAAATTCTGGATCGCATCCAGGCGCTTGACGATGACTTTTTTGCGCGACAAGAACACCGCCCCCTTGGCCAGGGTAGAGGTGACGATCATCGGCAGCATCTCCGGCGTCAGGCCGACGGCGATGGAGAGCGCAAACAGCAGTGCCTCCATCCAGTCGCCCTTGGTAAAGCCGTTGATGAACAGCACCAGCGGCGCCATCACGAACATGAAGCGGATCAGCAGCCAGCTGACCTTGTTCACGCCGTGCTGGAACGACGTCGGCGCGCGCTCGGTCGCCGTCACGCGGCTGGCCAGGGCGCCAAAGTAGGTGCTGTTGCCGGTGGCCAGCACCAGCGCCTGCGCCGCACCGGAGACGACGTTGGTGCCCATGAAGAGGATGTTGTCGAGCTCGAGCGCGTTCACCGTGTCAGCGTCGCGCTGCAGCGGAAATTTTTCCACCGGCAGCGATTCCCCCGTCATCGCCGCCTGGGCCACGAACAGGTCCTTGGCACTGAGCAGGCGGCAGTCGGCCGGGATCATGTCCCCGGCCGAGAGCACGATGACGTCGCCCGGCACCAGCTGCTGTATCGGCAGCTCCAGGCGCCCGCCCGGGGCCTCGGGGCGCAGCACGGTGGCGGTGTTGCTCACCAGGGCCTTGAGGGCATCGGCCGCCTGGTTGGACTTGCCCTCCTGCCAAAAGCGCAGCAGGGTCGAGAGCAGCACCATGGTGGCAATCACCAGCGCCGCCTTCATGTCGTCGGTGGCGTAGGAGACGCCAGCGAGCAGCGTCAGCAGCAGATTGAACGGATTGCGGTAGCAATGCCACAGGTGCTGGTACCAGGGCAGCGGTTTTTCGTGCTCGACCTCGTTCGCGCCCACCTGCGCGCGCACGACGTCGGCCTGCTCAGCGGCCAAACCCGCATCACTGCTGCCATGCTGTGCCAACAGTTCCGCCGGGGTGCTGCGCGCGGCCTGTACCAAGGCTTGCGACAGGTGCGCCGGCAGCTCACGGTTGACGTCGGTCTGCGTCAGGGTATCGAGCAGCGCCAGACGGCGAAAGTGCCGCGAGATATGGCGTGCGCGCACGAAGCCAGCAAAAATTTCTTTCAAGAGGGTCAGTTTCATCGTGTTCTCCCAATGGTTGCACGGGCCGAAGCCCCCTCAAAATTCGGTGTGCAGACGCACCGAAGCGATCTGCGCCGGCCCCCGGTCAGCGTTGTAGCCGGGATTGCGCACATGCTGCCAATCGACGCTAACCCAGGCCGCCGGAGCCAGTTGCCAGCTG
>JAJTBK010000192.1 GCA_021286965.1 Comamonadaceae bacterium
CATGTGGCCGACGTGGCTCAGGCGGTCGCGCGCATCGGGAAACTCCTGCGCAATCGCGTGCAGGCTCTGGTCCAGGCCCAGCTGCGTCATGGCCTCGTGCAGGTTGCGCGTGATGCGGCCCAGGCGCTCGAAGGTGTCTTCCGGGGTGTCTTGTGGCGGGGGCGTCATGCCAGGCCCTTTCGTTGCAGGATAGCTTCGATTTTTTCGCGCAGCGTCGCCACCGTGAAGGGCTTGACGATGTAGCCATCGGCGCCGGCCTGGGCGGCGTCGATGATGTTTTCCTTGCGTGCCTCGGCCGTGATGAGCAGGAACGGCAGGTGCTTGAGCTGCTCGGAGGCCCGCACCGCCTGCAGCAACTCCAGGCCGTTCATGCGCGGCATGTTCCAGTCGCTGATGACGAAGCCGACGTCGTTGGTTTCCAGCTTGCGCAGCGCCTCGGCGCCGTTTTCTGCTTCCAGGATGTGGGTGGCGCCGGCCTCGCGCAGCAGGTTGCTGACGATACGGCGCATGGTGGCAAAGTCATCGACCACCAGCAGCTGGTGATGGGATAAATCCATTGTTTTTGTTCTCGCAAGAGCGAAGTCGCACAGTCGTTCTATTTTATCGAACGATTGGTTGCAAATGGGCATTCGGTGCCAGTGCCTGCGCCAGCCCGCTGGCGCGCTCGGTCGGCTGGCGCACGGCCTGGGCCAGCAGGCCCGGCTGCGGCTCGACCAGGGTGAAGGCGCTGCGCGCGCGCGTGATGCCGGTGTAGACCAGCTCGCGCGACAAGAGCTGCCCGCTGCCGGCGGCCAGCACCAGCGCGGTGTGGGCAAATTCCGAGCCCTGGCTTTTATGCACCGTCATGGCAAACGCGGTTTCTACATGTGCCAGGCGCGTGACGGCGACCGAATGCAGCGCCGCGCCCTGCGCAAAGTACACGCGCAGCGGGTGGCCGGCGCCGCTGGCGGGCAGGGCGATGCCGACGTCGCCGTTGAACACGCCCAGCAGCGGGTCGTTGCGCGTGACCATGACCGGGCGGCCGGCGTACCAGGCGCTGGTGGCGGCGTGCGCCGGCAGCACCCGGTCCTGCACCAGCGCCGCCTGCACGGCGCGGTTCAGGCCGTCCACGCCCCAGTCGCCGGCGCGCACGGCGCACAGCAGGCGAAAGCGCTCAAACGCCTGCAGCACGGCGCGCACCCAGTCGGCGTGGGTGGCCTCCCAAGGTGCGCCGCCAGCGGCGGGGGCCAGGGCCGGCCAGCGCGCCAGTTGCTGGGCGTAGTCGGCGTAGCTGGCGCCGCCGGGGCGGCCCGGCCAGGCGAGCTGCACGGCCTGCGCTGGGTGGCTGCCGGTGATCTGCGCCACGGCGCCGCTGGCGTCCCCTTGCAGCACGGCCAGGGCGCCGGCGGCGTCGCCCTGGTTCACGGCCTGCGCCAGCGCGCCGATGGGGCCGCCAAAGCGGCGGCTGGCGCGCAGCATGGCGGTGTGCTGGGCCAGGGGCGGTGCCGCGCCGGGGGCCAGGAAGGCGGCAGGCAGTGACTCGCCCGCCACCTGCGCCACCCAGTCGGCGGTGGCCGCGCTGTAGCGGCCGGCGGCGGCGTCCTGGCACAGGTCGCCGAGCACGGCGCCGGCCTCGACCGAGGCGAGCTGGTCCTTGTCGCCCAGCAGCACCAGGCGTGCGTTCGGCGGCAGGGCGGCGAGCAGCGCGGCCATCATCTCCAGGTGCACCATGGAGGCTTCGTCGACGATCAGCACGTCCACCTCCAGCGGCTGCCCGGCGTGGCGGCTGAAATGCCGCGTGCCGGGGCGCGCGCCCAAGAGCGAATGCAGGGTGCGCGCCGCACCCACGCGCTGCACCAGGGCGTTCAAGTCCAGGTCGGCGCCCACCTGCGCCTGCAGCGCACCCAGGGCGTC
>JAJTBK010000198.1 GCA_021286965.1 Comamonadaceae bacterium
TTGCCGACCTCGCGGCGCACGACTTGGGCGGCGCCGCCATCCGCGCGGCTGTGGCACGCGCCGGCGTAGCGCCGGACAAGGTCGATGAAGTGCTCTTTGGCAACTGCCTCATGGCCGGCCAGGGCCAGGCACCGGCGCGCCAGGCAGCGCACAAAGGCGGCCTGCCGCGCAGCACCGGCGCCGTCACCCTGTCCAAAATGTGCGGCGCCGGCATGGAGGCCACCTTGCTCGCGCACGACCAGCTCGTCGCCGGCAGCCGCGACGTCATGGTCGCCGGCGGCATGGAGAGCATGACCGGCGCCCCCTACTTGCTGAAAAAAGGCCGGGGCGGCTACCGCATGGGCCACGACAAAATTTTTGACCACATGATGCTCGACGGCCTCGAAGACGCCTACGAGGCCGGGCGCTCCATGGGCACCTTTGGCGAAGACTGCGCCGCCCAATACCAATTCACCCGCGCGCAACAAGACCAATTCGCCATCGCCAGCGTCCAGCGTGCGCAAGCAGCTATTAATTCAGGAGCATTCGAGGCTGAAATCACCCCCGTGACCTTCAGCACCCGCAAGGGCGAGGTGACGGTGACGCAAGACGAAGGCCCGCTCAAAATCAACGTGGACAAAATCCCCGGCCTCAAGCCCGCGTTCAAGAAGGACGGCACCATCACCGCCGCTGCCAGCTCCAGCATCAACGACGGCGCCGCCGCCCTGGTGCTGATGCGCCAATCGACCGCGCAGCAGCTCGGCTGCACGCCGCTGGCCAAAATCGTCGCCCACGCCACGCACGCGCAAGAGCCCGACTGGTTCACCACCGCCCCCATCGGCGCGACCGAAAAGGCGCTGAAAAAAGCCGGCTGGGCGGTCAGTGACGTCGATCTGTGGGAAATCAACGAAGCCTTCGCCGTCGTGCCCATGGCGCTGATGCACGACCTGAAAGTGCCGCACGACAAGGTCAACGTGCACGGCGGCGCCTGCGCCCTGGGCCACCCCATCGGCGCCAGCGGCGCGCGCATCCTCGTCACCTTGCTCTACGCGCTGCAGACCAAGGGGCTGAAAAAAGGCCTGGCCACGCTGTGCATCGGCGGCGGTGAAGCCACGGCCATGGCGATCGAGCTGCTGTAAAGGCAATAAAGCAAAAAGGGCGCCGTTGCCGGCGCCCTGTGGAGGGTGGTGGCGGTGGGCTTAGAGGCGAAAGCTCCGGACCACGCCTTCGAGCTGCTGCACCTGGCTCTCCATCGACTGGGCGGCAGCGGCCACCTCCTCGACCAGCGCGGCGTTTTGCTGCGTGGTGATGTCGATCTGGCCGATGGCCGTGTTGGCCGCTTCGATGCCGGTAATTTGCTCGCGGCTGGCGGTCATGATCTCGCCCATCAACGTGGTGACGTTGGCGATGCCTTGCGCCAGCTCGTCCATGGTGCTGCCCGCCTGGCGCACCAGCGCGCTGCCCTCGTGGGCGTGGGTGATGGAGTCCTCGATCAGGCCCTTGATCTCGCGTGCCGAGTTGGCCGAGCGCTGCGCCAGGTTGCGCACCTCAGAGGCCACCACGGCAAAGCCGCGCCCTTGCTCGCCGGCGCGGGCCGCTTCCACGGCGGCGTTGAGCGCCAGGATGTTGGTCTGGAAGGCAATGCCGTCGATGATGGCGATGATGCTTTGCATCTTGCTGGCCGAATCGTTGATCTGCCCCATGGTCTGCACCACCTGCTGCACCACCTGCGTGCCCTGCTGCGCCACGGTGCTGGCCTGGCCGGCGAGCTCGCTGGCGCGCCCGGCGTTGTCGGCGTTTTGGCGCACGGTGCTGGTCATCTCCTCCATCGAGGCCGCCGTCTGCACGATGGAGGATGACTGCTGCTCGGTGCGCGAAGCCAGGTCCATATTGCCGCTGGCGATTTCGCGCGAGGCGTTGCCGATGGACTCCGTGCTCTGCCCCACCTGCTGCATCAGCTCGTGCAAATGGGCGATGAAGCAGTTAAAGCTCTCGGCCACGGCGTTGAACTCGGGCGTGGTGCTTGTGGGCAGGCGCTGCGTCAAATCGGCGCCGCTGCCCGAGAGCTTGTCGATGCTCTGGCGCAAGCCCTGCAGGCTGACCATGATGCGGCGCACCAGCAGCAGCATCACGGCCAGCAGCAGCGCGGCCAGGGGGATTTGCACCAGGGCCAGGCGCGTGAGGATGGCGCTGGACTGGCGCGAGAGCAGGGCGCTGGGCACGTCGCTGGCCACCAGCCAGGGGCTGCCGGCAATGGGCTGCAGGAACAGGGTGTGCGCGCCGTCGGCTCCCTGGTACTGGGACTGCGTCGTTTTCTTGCCGTCGGCGGCTTGGGCCAGCAAGGCGCTCAGCGGTGCGGCCATGGGTGTTTGCAGGTCTTTGAGGTACTGCAGCTTGGGGCTGGCGCCGACCAGGGCGGCGTTGCCCACCACCTTGCCGTCGGCCTCGACGATCAGCACCTGGCCCTCCACGGCCTGCCCCATGCGCTGCGCCAGCTGGTTGAAAAAGCCCAGCGTGACGTCGATGGTGGCCACGCCCCAGGCTTTGCCGTTGCGGTAAATGCCCATGGCGCAGTTGGTGCGCGGCTCGGGGCTGGCCTCGTCCTGGTAAGCCTTGGCCCAGATGCATTGGCCCTTGGGGGCGGACATGCCATCCTTGTGCCAGGGCTGCTCCCAGTAGTTGGCCTGCTGCGGCTGGTTCCAGACGGTGTTGACTTCGAGCTCACCCTGCGCATTGCGGGCAAAGAAGGTGCTGAACTTGTCGCGCCCCGCTTCGCGCTGGCCTGGCAGCGGCCAGATGCCACCGCCGAACACGTTGCGGTCGCCGTACTGGTTGACCCAGTGCGGCACCAGCTCGTCGATTTGCGCGCTTGGCAGCGCCGCCGTCAGCTCCGTGATGCTGCGCTGCTGCGCCTGCACGCGGTTCATCTGCGCCGTAATCTCTTGCGCTTGCAGGTCGATCTCGTTGCGCACCAACTCCGATTCGTTTTGCACCAGCTCGGGCGTGATGAACCATTGGATGACGGCCACCGTAATGCCCAGCACCAAAAGGAAAAAAACCAGCAGCAGGGCCGTAAACCGGGCCTGGGTGGACTGCAACCAGGAAGGCATAGCGCAACACTCCAGAAAAAACCGAGAAAAACCGTCGTCCATGCTAAAGGGGTTAGCGTCGCGCCGGGGGGCTCTGGCCATGGGGGAAATCACCCATGCGGACTATCAAAAACCTAGCTTTTTACGCTTGCTGCATAAGGTTTTGATTGCATTTTGTGCTGGATGTTGGCGCCCATCAAGCGTGAGTAGCTATATTTTTTAGAGCATCAACGGTGGCCCGTGAGATGAAACGCTGCCCAGTAAAACGGGTGGGGCTGGCTTGGGGGCCGGTGATTTCAGGGTTGATCCGCAGGCGTGGTGTAC
>JAJTBK010000201.1 GCA_021286965.1 Comamonadaceae bacterium
AGCTGAACGCCAACCTCGAAAAACTCGAAAAGCAGGCCGAGGTGGCCGCCAAGTACAACACCCTGCATGCGGACGCGACGCTCAAGCAGCACCAGTTGTGGTTTTTGAAGCGGGCCGAGGCCGAAGAGCAGCAGAACAAGGTGCGCCTCGATGGCCTGCAGGCCGTGAACGACCTCGAATCGCGCATGGCCGACCTGCGTGCGGTGGAGCCCGACCTCGAAACCATCCGCCAGGCCCACTACGCTGCCGGTGACCAGGTCAACCAGGCCCAGGGCAAGCTCTATGAGGCCAGTGCCGAAGTCGGCCGCCTGGAGGCCGAAATCCGCTACGTGCTCGAAGGGCGCCAGCGCGTGGAGCAGCGCCTGGTGCAACTGGCAGAGCAAATCACCCAGTGGCAGGCGCGCCGCGAAGAGGCCGACGCCGAACTGGAACACCTGGCCGGGGCCGGGGTCGATGCCGAGGAAAAGGCCGAGCTGCTGGCCGCCCAGGTCGAAGAACAGGCCATGCGCCTGCCCGACCTGGAAGAAGCCCTGCGCCAGGCCCAAAGCCAGGCCGACACCCAGCGTGCCAGCGTGGTGCAGGTGCAGCAGCAAATCCAGGTGCTGGCGGCAGAGCAGCGCAGCATCGACGAACAAACCCGCCAGGCGGACGCCCGCTTCGAGCGCCTGCGCGCCGACCGCAACGCCCTGGCCGCGCCCGACGAAGCCCGCCTGGCCAACCTGCGCAGCCAGTGCGAGGCCGCCACCGAGGCCCAGGAACTGGCCGCCGCCCGGCTGGAGGAACTGCAGGAAGCCGTGCCCCGCCTGGACGAAGACCGCCGCGCCCGCCAGCAGGCCGTGAACCAGGAGACCGCCCGCCAGGCCGACCTCTCGGCGCGCATGGAGGCCCTCAAGGCGCTGCAGGAAAAGGTCAAGACCGACGGCAAACTGCGCCCCTGGCTGGCCAAGCACGGCCTGGACGGCCTGCAGGGCCTGTGGAGCCGCATCCACATCGAACCCGGCTGGGAAAACGCGCTGGAAGCCGCGCTGCGCGAGCGCCTGGGCGCGCTCGAAGTGGGCCGCCTGGACATGGTGCGCGGCTTTCTGGGCGCCGGCGGGGGCGATGCGCCCGCCGCCAAGCTGGCCTTCTTCACGCCGCCACAGGCACCCACGCCGACCGCAGCAAACGGCCTGCCGCGCCTGTCGGACCTGCTGCGTGTGCACGACGCAGGGTTGCGCGCCGTGCTGGAAGACTGGCTTGTGGGTTGCCACACCGCCCCCACGCTGGACGAGGCGCTGGACCGCCGCGCCCAGCTTGCGCCCGGCAGCGCCATTTACGTGCCGCAGGGGCACTGCGTAACCGCGCACAGCGTGGGTTTTTATGCGCAGGACTCCGAGCAATCGGGCCTGCTGGCGCGCGCCCAGGAGATCGAGCACCTCGACAAGGAACTGCGCGCCCAGGCCCTCATCGGCGAAGAGGCCCGCACCGCGCTGGTACGCGCCGAAGCCGCCTACGCCGACGCCACCCAGCGCCTGGCCACGCTGGGCCGCGAGTCCGCCGAGGCCCAGTCGCGCGCCCACGAGCTGCAGGTGGAGCACCTGCGCCAGTCGCAACTGGCCGAGCAGGCGCGCGCGCGCAGCGAGCAGATTGGTGCCGACCTGGCCGAAGTGCAGGCCCAGCTGGACGACCTGCAAGAGCGCCGCGTGGCCGCCGAAGCGCGCTTTGAAGAACTCGACATGCAACTGGCCGACAGCCAGGAGCGCCACGCCCAACTGGGCGACCGCGTGATCGAGGCCGAACGCCGCCTGCAGGAGTGCCGCGAGCAGCAGCGCAGCCTGGAGCGCCAGGCGCAGGAGGCCACCTTCTCGCAGCGCAGCCTGGAGGCCCGCCGCGCCGAGCTTTCGCGCACCCTGGACACCGCCGCCCAGCAAACCCAGGCCCTGCAGGACGAACGCCAGCGCGCCCAGGGCGAGCTGGAGCGCCTGTCCGACGCCGCCGCCCAGGGCGGGCTGCAGCAGGTGCTGGAACTCAAGCTGCAACGCGAGCAAGAGCTTGCTGCCCAGCGCAGCCAGTACGACGACCTGACCGCCCGCCTGCGCGCCAGCGACGAACGCCGCCTGCAACTGGAGCGCGCCATGGAGCCCCAGCGCACGC
>JAJTBK010000241.1 GCA_021286965.1 Comamonadaceae bacterium
CCGCGCAGCCCCACCGCCCCACCCCCTCGGCCAAGGACGCACAACCCCAGGCGCAGCGGGCAACGACCCGCTGCTGACCCCAGGCCTGCGGGACGCCATCGAGGCCATGTTGCACGACGCCGGCGAAGCCGGCAGCCCCGACGCCTTGAAGCTGCGGCTGGAGGCGCTGGTCGGCCAGCACTTTGCGCCAGAGATGACCACCCGCGCCCTGGCCCTGGCGCGGCGCTATGTGGACTACCGGGTGGCGCTGGGACAACTGCGCCCCCCCGCCGATCCGCTGGATCCCCATGCCATGCGACAGGCGCTGGAGCAGCGCCAGAAGCTGCGCCTGCAGCACTTCGACGGCGACGAGTACGAGGCCTTGTTCGGCCAGCAACTACTGCTGGACCAGGCCCTTCTGGCCCGCTTGGAGATCGAGCGCAACACCGCGCTGAGTGCCGAGGAGAAGCGCAAGGCCCTGGCCGAGACCGAAGCCCAGTTGCCCGCCCCGCTGCGCGCGCAGCGCAGCGAATCTGTGGCCCATGTCGGCGCCGCCCAGCAAACCGCCGCCTTCAACGCCCAGGGGGCGGACGATGCCACCCGCTTTGCCCAGCGCAGCGCCACCTACGGCGCCGAGGCCGCAGAGCGCCTGGCACGCCTGGACCGCGAAGAGCGCGACTGGAACGCCCGGCTGGACCAATACCAACAAGCGCGCAGCGCCGGGCAGGATGCCGTCCGCCTGGATCAACTGCGCCAGACCCTGTTCACCCCCGAAGAACAGCTGCGCCTGGAAGGCGCCCTGGGCCTGCGCAGCCCTGCGCAAAACCGCTGATACAGCACCCGTTTTGCGCACATGGATTTGATGTGACGCAAAATTCCTGCAAACACCTTGTTTTATGAGGCCCATTTCGCGCGAACACTGATCTCCCTGGCGCCTACAGTGCATGACTCAGGTCAAGCAACTACGGAGACACCATGAACGCTGCACTGCCGGAAACGGCCACCGCCCCCCAAGACGCCTGGGACAACCCCATGGGCACCGACGGCTTCGAATTCATCGAGTACGCCGCACCCGATCCAGCCGCACTGGGACGCAGCTTTCAGGCCATGGGCTTCCAACCCGTGGCACGGCACCGCCACAAGAACGTGCTGCTGTACCGCCAGGGGAGCATCAACTTCATCGTCAACGCCGAGCCCGACAGCTTTGCCCAGCGCTTTGCGCGCCTGCACGGGCCCAGCGTCTGCGCCATTGCCTTTCGCGTGCACGACGCCAAGGCCGCCTACGAGCGCGCCATCTCGCTGGGCGCCTGGGGCTATGCCGGCAAGGCGGGCCCTGGCGAACTGAACATCCCGGCCATCAAGGGCATTGGCGACAGCCTGATCTATTTTGTGGACCGCTGGCGCGGCAAGGGCGGCGCACAGCCCGGCGACATCGGCAACATCGGCTTTTACGACGTGGACTTCGAGCCCCTGCCGGGCGTGAGCGCGCAAGAAGCGCTCAACCCCGTGGGCCATGGCTTGACCTACATCGACCACCTCACGCACAACGTGCACCGCGGCCGCATGGCCGAGTGGGCCGACTTTTACGAACGTCTGTTCAACTTCCGCGAGATCCGTTACTTCGACATTGAAGGCCAGGTCACGGGCGTCAAGAGCAAAGCCATGACCAGCCCCTGCGGCAAGATCCGCATCCCGATCAACGAGGAAGGCAAGGACAAGCCGGGCCAGATCCAGGAATACCTGGACATGTACAAAGGCGAGGGTATCCAGCACATCGCCATGGGCTCAGATGACCTCTACGCCACCGTGGACAAGCTGCGCGCCAGCGGCGTGCGCCTGCTCGACACGCCCGACACCTACTACGAGCTCGTGGAAAAGCGCATCCCCGGCCACGGCGAGCCGCTCGCCGCATTGCGTGACCGCAAGATCCTGATCGACGGCAAGAAGGACGCACTGCTGCTTCAGATCTTCAGCGAGAAC
>JAJTBK010000307.1 GCA_021286965.1 Comamonadaceae bacterium
AGCAGCCCCTTGGCGCCGTTGAGTTCATCTTCGAGGATGCTGGTGACCGACTCCACCACCGTGGTGGCTGAGGCCCCCGGGTAGGTGGCGTAGACGGAGATCTGCGGCGGCGCGACGTTCGGGAACTGCGAGACCGGCAGCGAGGGGATGGTCAGTAGCCCCGCGAGCGTGATGAAGATGGCGACGACCCACGCGAGGTTGGGCCGGCAGATGAAGAATTTCGACATGGTGTTGAATGGTTCCAGTGGCGGGGCGCTGGGCAATAGGCGGCGGTGTGCGCCGGTTTACAGGACGGCCTTGCCGGTGGCGGCGGGGGCCTGGACGGCAGGAGCTGCGGGAGCGGCTTCGGCCGCCTGGTCACCCGCATTGACCGCTGGCCCGCCCACGATCACCTTGTCACCGGCCGCCAGGCCCGAGAGGATGTGCCAATCTGCGCCCACCATGGCACCAGCCTGCACGGGGCGCGCCTGCACCTTGCCGTCGGCACCCAGCACCAGCACCTGCGCGCGCCCTTCGGTATCGCGCTTCACGGCGCGCTGGGGCACCAGCACAGCCGCCGAGTCCGTCGCCTGGTGGGTGCGCACACGCACGTACATGCCGGGCAGCAGCAACCCATCCTGGTTGGGGAACTCGCCGCGCAACGAGATCTGGCCACTGCTGCGATCCACCGCCACGTCGGCGAACACCAGGCGGCCTGCGCGCGTCTTGCTGGAACCTTCCACGCTCACCACCAACGGGGCCGCCTGCGCCTTGCCTGCGGCCTGGGCCTCCTTCGCGCGCACCACATCGGCCACGGGCTGGGTGAAGTCGGCATAGATGGGGTGCAACTGCTGGATGGTGGCCAGGGCAGTGGCCTCACCCTGCCCGACCAGTGCGCCTTCGGTCACCAGGGCGCGGCCGATGCGGCCAGCGATGGGGGCCGTCACCCGCGTGTAGCCCAGGTTGAGCTGGGCCGTCTGCACATCGGCCAGGGCCGAGGTGCGCGCCGCCAGCGCGCTCTTGAGCGCGGTGTTCGCCGTGTCCATGTCCTGCTGGCTCACCGCCTCCACCTGGGCCAGCGGGGTGTAGCGCTTGACGATAGCCTGGGCATCACCCACCGCCGCATCGGCCTTGGCCAGCTCGCCCTGGGCCCGCGCCAGCGCGGCTTGGTAGGGCGCCGGGTCGATACTGAACAGCACCTGGCCAGACTTGACGTCGGTGCCTTCCTGGAAATGGCGCTTGAGCACGATGCCCGCCACGCGGGCGCGCACTTCGGCCACGCGGGCGGCGGTAATGCGGCCCGGCAGCTCCTGCGCCAGCTCCAGCGCACGGTGCTGAACCACGAGCACCTGCACTTCGGCCGGCGCCCCGGGCTGCGGTGCGCCACCCTGCATCGCACCCTTGTCACCACATGCCCCCAACAATGTCACCACGACCATCGCTGCCGCCAAGGTGCCGCGCCGCGACCGGTCCATCTCGATCTTGCCCATCTTCCTGTTCCTTGTCCTATGCCTGCGCACGGAATCGCACACAGTTTCAAAGAATAATTATAAGACCATATGAATCTTTTTCGATTCATTTAAATCTTTACAAGCTCATTCAAACCAGAAAGTGGCGGATTGGCAATTTCGTGCGCAAAATGAACGCAGAATCTGCCCAGGAGCCTGCATGGGCCCACACCAAGCCAAAAGCCAGAAAAAACCATTCCCACCGATGACCCCCACCGATACCAAAACTGCCGACGACGAACGCCTGATGGCCGCACTGGCCCTGGCGCTGGTGGACAAGCCGCGCGCCACTCTGCAGGAGTTGGCCAAGGCCGTGGGCATGAGCAAGGCGACGCTGTACCGCTTTTGCAAGACGCGGGAAGAATTGATCGCCCGGCTGATGGCGCATGGTGCGCAACTGATGCGCCGCGCGCTGGCTGAGGCGCGGTTGGACGAAGGCACGCCGCGCGAGGCCCTGCAGCGGGTGATCCAGGGCCAGCTGGCACACCGTGAGATGGGCGCTTTCCTCATGTACTACTGGAAGCCCGATACGCTGAGCGACGAGCGCTGGGCCGACCAGTGGGCGCAGTTCACCCAGGCGCTGGACGCCTTCTTTCTGCGGTGCCAGCGCGAGGGCTACTTTCGCATCGACATCAGCGCTGCGGCGCTAACCGAATCACTGATTGCGCTCGTCGTCTGCATGATGGACGCCGAGCGCCTGGGCCGCGTGGCCCGAGTCGGCATGGCGGACGTGGTCGAAACTCTGTTCATGAATGGCGCAGTTGCGTAGATGTCTTGAGCCGCACCTAGAAAGTGGCAGCGGGACTGAACGTGTCCGTCGACAGGAAAATCTCGGTGACGGTGCGCAGCGACTGCTGCCGATGGCCAACCGACTGCTCTGCGCAAAAGAGCCACTGGTCGGCGGCACTGCTGCGAAGGGCTGCATACAGCGGCGGATTCAACCGGTCGTCAGCTCCCGCTCTTCAAAGCAGCGTGCCGCAGCCACAAGGGTTGTTTGATTGCCAAGAGCG
>JAJTBK010000372.1 GCA_021286965.1 Comamonadaceae bacterium
CTGCAAGCCCAGCTCAAGCTGGAGCTGACGGCCATCAACCAGTACTTCATGCACTACCAGATGCTCAAGCACTGGGGCTTCGAGAAGCTCGCACAGGTCGAATACAAGGAATCGATCGGCGAGATGAAGCACGCCGACGCCCTCATGGACCGCATCTTCCTGCTCGACGGCCTGCCGAACCTGCAAGACCTGGGCAAGCTGCTGCTGGGCGAGGACGTGCCGGAAATCCTCGACTGCGACCTGCAGGCCGAACAAGCCAGCCAGGCGCACCTGAAAACAGCCATTGCCCACTGCGAGAGCGTGCACGACTACGTCACGCGCGACCTGCTGCAAAAGCTGCTCGACGACACTGAAGAGCACATCGACTTCGTCGAAACCCAGCGCGGCCTGCTCGACCAGATGGGGCTGCAGAACTACCTGCAGTCGCAAATGGCGTGAACCGGCACACAATAAACCGGATAACCTTACAAAAACACACATCCTCCCCAATCCCCGGATAATCCCGCCCTTTTGGGCATCCGGATGGATTTCGACCTGCGCACCCTGAACGCCATGTCCGGGCTACTGAACGTAGCCATGGGCCTGGTGCTGTTCGGAATGCGCCGCAGCCTGCGCCAACCCGTGGGCGGCATGGGCTGGTGGGGCCTTGCGCCGCTGCTGTGCCTGGGTGCCACCGTGCTGTACGGGCTCGACGGCCACCTGCCGGCTGGGGCCCTGGTGCTCGGCGCCAACGGCCTGCTGCTGGCCGGCGCGGTGAGTTTTTACTTTGGCAGCCTGGATTACTACGGCCAGCGCCTGCCCTGGGCGCGCCAGCTGCTGCTGGGCGTGGCCATGCTGGCGGCGCTGGCCTGTTTCTTGTGGCTCTGGCCCGACTACCGGCTGCGCGTGGCCATCTTCACCAGCACCCTGGCCAGCGCCATCTTTGCCCACGCCCACCTGTTGTGGCAACGCGGGCGGGGCTTTGCCGCCCGCTTTACGCTGTCGGTGCTGCTGGTGCAAGGGCTGGTGCTGGTGGTACGCGCGGTGGGCGCCTTCTGGGTCGATGGCGCCGCCACCCCGCGCTTTGCCGCCTCGCCGCTGCAAACCGTCTACCTGGCGACGTTTTCCTTTTCGCTCACCTTGGTGTGTATCGGCGTGCTGCTGATGGCCAGCGAACAGCTGCGCAGCCGCTTTGAACAACTGGCCACGCGCGACACCCTCACTGGCGTGCTCTCGCGCCACGCCATCTTCCAGGAAGGCGCCTACGCCTGGGCTCGCTGGCAGCAGGAGGGCACGCCGTTTTCGCTGCTGCTGCTCGACCTCGATCACTTCAAACGCATCAACGACACCTGGGGCCACCCCATGGGCGACCAGGTGCTGCGCGATGTTGCCCGCCGCTGCGCCGCCCAGCTGCGCGGCGCCGACCGGCTCGGGCGCTACGGCGGCGAAGAATTGTTGGCCCTGCTACCCGGAGCCGATGCCGGCAGCGCCCTGGCCACGGCCAAGCGCCTGCACCAGGCGGCGGGCCTGCCCAGCCGCGCCGACCATCCCGGCTGCAGCGTCAGCCTGGGCGTGGCCACGGTGCAAGCGGGCGACGCCGACCTGCAGGATCTGCTGGCGCGCGCCGACCGCCAGCTGTACCGCGCCAAGCACCAGGGGCGCGACCAGGTCTGCGCCGCCTGATCAGGCCAGCGCTTGCAGCAGCGCCGCCTGGAAGGCCGCCGGCTGCTCGTGCTGCACCCAATGGCCGGCGCCGGCAATGCAGGCCAGCCCCCGGAACTGCGGTGCACTGGCAGCGAACGCGGCCTGCAGCTGCTGCAGGCCGGCGCCCGGATAAAGCGCATCGTGCGCGCCATAAATGGCGTGCACCGGGCCCGGGAAGCGGGCCAGGGCGCACGCCAGGCGTGCGCCTGCTGCCAGCCGACGGCGCGGCAGCCGGTCGCGTTCGACGTTGTGCACGTGCAGCGCCAGGGTTTCGGCATCGATGCCGGCAGCGTCATGCAGCATCAGCGCCGCCAGGTTGTGCCGGTGCACCTGCTGCTGCGCCAGCGCATCGGGCCGGTGGCGCCAGCCGCGCAGCGGTATGCGCGTACTGCTCACCACCCCCATACCGGGCGCACCCACCACCACCAGGCGCCGCACGGCCTGCGGCTGCGCCGCTGCATACAGGCCGGCGAGCAGGCCGCCGAACGAAAAACCCACCAGGTCACAAGGCTGCGCGCCCACGAGCGCCTGCAGGCCGCTGTGCAGCGGCGCCAGCATGGCGTCGGCATCCTGGCCACCGTCGGGCGGCACGTCAGAATCCCCAAAGCCGGGCAAATCCGGCAGCAGCAGCTGGCGTCCGGTGTGCTGCAGGGGCACGATGCTGCGCAGCCAATGCGTCCAGCTGCCACTGCCGCCATGCAACAGCACCAGCGGCACCTGGCCAGGCACGGCCGGGCCCCAGACATGCCACACCATCTGCCCACAGGCCATGGGCGTGCAGCGGCGCTCGGCCTGGCTCTGCAGGCGCAGTACCCCGGGCGGTGGCGCGCTTACCACTGGGCGATGGCGTCAATCGCCAGGCCATAGCCGGCCACACCCAGGCCGCACACCACGGCACGCGCCACCGGCGAGATGTAGGAGTGGTGGCGAAAGCTCTCGCGCGCGTGCACGTTGCTGATGTGCAGCTCGATCAAGGGCACCCCCGTGCCCTTGATGGCATCGAGCAGCGCCACGCTGGTGTGGGTGTAGGCGCCGGCATTGAGCACCACGCCCGCCAGCTGCCCGCCAGCGTGCAGGCCGCCGGCCTCGTGCAGCCAGTCGAGCAGCGCGCCCTCATGGTTGCTTTGGTGAAAACGCAGCGCCAGGCCATGGCGCGCGCAAGCCTGCGCGCACAGCTGCTGCACGTCGGCCAGCGTTTGCGCGCCGTACACGGCGGGTTCGCGCGTGCCCAGCAGGTTGAGGTTGGGGCCGTTGAGGACGAAAACGGTTTTCACAGCGGAGCGCTCCGGGCGGGGTAAAGCCGCCGATTATCCCCAGCCGCTGCGGCCCCCATCAATCGCGGTCGTCGTCCCAGCCCCGGCCGCGCCCCCGGTGGTGATGGTGGTGGCGCCCCGAATAACCCGGCTGGTAATACACCGGTGGCGGCGGTGGCGGCACGAAATACACCGGCGGCGGTGGGCGGTACACCACGGGCGGCGGGCTGTAGATCACTGGCGGCGGCGCGTAATACACCGGCGGCGGCGCGTAGTAGGGGCGGCCGTTGGTGGCGCCCACCACCACGCCGGGCACGCCCACGCCCACCGACCAGGTGACGTCATTGTTGTGCGCATGGGCCGCCGTGGCACCGCCCAGAGCAGCCAGGGCCAAGCCCCAGGCTGCGGCCATGGCATACAGAGAACGGATTCGCGTCATACAAGCTCCTTCAGACAATATCTTCACCCCCTAACGCGCCAGCCAGGCAAAAAGATGGCAGGAATGGGCTTTACGCTTGTTTCGGAACGTATGCAAGCCCCCGCCTAAAATCGCGC
>JAJTBK010000425.1 GCA_021286965.1 Comamonadaceae bacterium
CGGCAAAACCCGCGCCGAAATGCGCCAGGCGCTGCAGGCGGGCATTGGCTGCTTCAACGTCGAGAGCGAAGCCGAACTGGAGGTGCTCAACCAGGTCGGCCTGGAGCTGGGCCTGCGCGCGCCGGTGAGCATCCGCGTGAACCCGAACGTGGACGCCAAAACCCATCCCTACATCTCCACCGGCCTCAAGGGCAACAAGTTCGGCATTGCACACGAACGCACCCTGGCCGCATACCAGCGCGCGGCCAGCCTGCCGGGGCTGCGCGTGGTCGGCATCGACTGCCACATCGGCTCGCAGATCACCGAGCTGGCGCCGTACCGCGACGCCATCGAGCGCGTGCTCGATCTGGTGCAAGCGATCGAGGCCGCCGGCATCGCCATCGAGCACCTCGATTTTGGCGGTGGCCTGGGCATCACCTACCAGGACGAGCAGCCGCCGGCGGCCGACGCGCTGTGGCACGCGCTGCTGGAGCAGCTCGACGCACGCGGCTACGGCGGGCGCAAGCTCATGATCGAGCCCGGGCGCTCGCTGGTCGGCAACGCCGGCGTCTGCCTGACCGAGGTGCTGTACTTGAAGCCGGGCGAGCAGAAAAACTTCTGCATCGTCGATGCCGCCATGAACGACCTGCCGCGCCCGGCGATGTACGAGGCCTACCACGCCATCGTGCCGCTGCAGCCGCGCCCCGAGGCCGTGCACACGACGTACGACATCGTCGGCCCGGTGTGCGAGAGCGGCGACTGGCTCGGGCGCGAGCGCAGCCTGGCGGTGCAGCCGGGCGACAAGCTCGCCGTGCTCTCCACCGGCGCCTACTGCGCCTCCATGGCCAGCAACTACAACACGCGCGGGCGCGCTGCCGAGCTGCTGGTCGATGGCGCGCAGACGACGCTGATCCGCCCGCGCGAGAGCGCGGCCCAGACCTTTGCCCACGAGCGCCTGCTGCCATAAGATAAAAAAGAGCCGCCAACGCTTATCCAGCAAGCGCGAGCAGCTTCTAAATGAATAGCAAAAAGCCCTGCATTGCAGGGCTTTTTGCTGGGGCGTACGACAGGTTTACAGCGTGCCGTAGCTGTGCAGGCCGGAGAGGAACATGTTCACGCCGAGGAAGGCAAAGGTCGTCACCACCAGGCCGGTCAGCGCCCACCAGGCCGAGATCGTGCCGCGCAGGCCCTTGACCAGGCGCATGTGCAGCCAGGCGGCGTAGTTGAGCCAGACGATCAGCGCCCAGGTTTCCTTCGGGTCCCAGCTCCAGTAGCCGCCCCAGGCTTCGGCCGCCCAGAGCGCGCCGAGCACGGTGGCGATGGTGAAGAAGGCAAAGCCGACGGCGATCGCCTTGTACATCAGGTCGTCCAGAATCTCCAGGCGCGGCAGCTGCGCCGCGATGCGCTGGCGCGCGAGCAAAATGCCGCCGACGATCAGCGCCGAGATGCCGAAGTACACCATCCAGTAGCTGCTGCCGCCTTCCACACCTTTTTGGCGGAACACGATGGGCTCGAAGCACAGCACCATGCCCAAAATCCACAGCGGCGCCAGCTTGTACCAGCGCGTCTCGCCCGCCTGCTGCTTGATGAGGTAGGCAAAGGCCACCATGGCCGAGAGCGCGAACGTGCCGTAGCCAATGAAGTTGGCCGGCACGTGCAGCTTCATCCACCAGCTTTTCAGGGCCGGCACCAGGGGCTGGATCTGGTGCGCCTCGCGCACTACCGCGTACCAGAGCAAAAAGCCCACCGCCGCGCTCACCACCAGCATGACGAAGGCGCCCAGGGCGCGCGTCTCGTACTGCTTTTCGTAGTACAAGTAAAACAGCGCCGTCATCCAGCAGAACATGACGAAGACTTCGTACAGGTTGCTCACCGGGATGTGGCCGACGTCGGCGCCGACGAGGTAGCTTTCGTACCAGCGCACCATGGTGCCGATCAGCGCCAGCGCCACCGCCAGCCAGGCCAGACGCGAGCCGACCAGCGCCATGACGTCGCCCTGGCCGCGCGTGAACATGCCGATCCAGTAGAACAGCGTGCTCATGAAGAACAACATGCTCATCCACAGGATGGCCGATTGGCTCGAAAGAAAGTACTTGAGGCCAAACACGGTATCGGCGCGCGCCAGGTTGCCGCCGTCGCCGTCCTGGTACAGGCCCAGCGCCAGCAACGAGAACGCCGCCACAGCCAGCATCAGCGCCGCCAGCGGGCGCCAGAACCAGCCCAGCCAGATCAAGCTGGGGATGGCGCACAGCAGGATGCCTTTTTCGTACCCATCCATGAAGGCGGCATAGCGCTGCAGGGCGAACAGGCCGCCGGCGACGACAAGCAGGGCAAACAGCCAGTCAAACCAGTTGCGGCGGGAAAAATACCCTTCGTTCAGGGTCAGCGTGGTGGTCGCGGTGTTCATGTGGAGGCTCCCGGCGCCTGCGCGCCAATGAGTTTGCGGCTGAGGTCGGCGAAGTCGCGGTCGCCGTCCAGGGTTTTGCGGTTGCTCGACAGCGCCATGGTGGCGTGCACGCGCCCGTCCTGCGGTGCCAGCCAGAACCAGATGCGCCGGTCGCGGATGTAGAGCATGGTGAACACGCCCAGGATGAGAAAGGCGCAGCCCAGATAGACCACGTTCTTGCCCGGCGCCCGTGCCACCTGGAAGACGCTGGCCTGCACCTGCTGGAAGTCCTGCAATGCAAAGGCCACGGGCGCGGGGTAGATCTGGGCGTCGCTCAGGGCGAATACCGCCTGCGTCATGAAGGCCTGGGTGTGCGCATCCGCCGCCATGGGCGCCAGGCCGGCCTGGGTGCGGCTCAGTTGCGCCAGCTCGAACAGGGCGCCGTTGAGGATGCGGATAAAGACCTCGCCCGCGCGCTCGCGCTCGGCCTCGGGCACGCCCGCTTCCATGAAGTCGGAAATCGCCTTCAGGCCGCCATGCCACTGGCCATCTTCACCGCGTGCACCGGCGTACAGGGCCAGGGCGCGCTGCGCCGAAAGCGTCAGCTGTTCGGCCAGCTCGTGGCGCGCCGGATCGACGGCCGCACGCACGTAGGTGCGCACCGCCTGTTCCCGCATCGCCGAGTCATTCAGGGCCGCACGCAGGCGCAGGAAGCCATCGAGGTTGCCCTGCTCATCGGCCGGAATGCGCAGGTAGCGCATGGGCTGGCTCGGGCTGTCACGCACCCCCAGCAGGAACAGCGGCACGCCCTCGCCGAGATCGACCGGCAGCTGGTAGTTGTTGTACTCGCGCGCCTGGCCGGCGCCGTCGCGCAGCTTGTAGCTCACGCTCGGGCCGACGTTGCGCAGCTCCTTCTTGCCCGTCGTCTTGTGGCCCGAGCCCAGGCGCTCCTCGATGGCGCTGCGCAGATCGACCTTGCGCACGTCGGCGCCCGAGCCCTGGGCAGCGTCGTCGCCCATGTTCTCGACGTTGATGGTGCGCAGGCCGGTGAATTCGAGCGTGAGTTTTTCGCCGCTCACCGGGTCGGTGATGTCGGTCTGGCCGCCGACCTGGCCTTGGACGTCGAACGGCCGGGCCCCGGCCACCATGGGCACGGCGTGCAGCTGCAGGCGCGAGCCACCGTCGTCAAAGCTCGACTGGTAAATCTCCACGCCCTTGTAGTGCCCGGGGTGGTTGACCTCAATGCGCTGTTCGACCTTCTCGCCCGTGGCCTTGTCGTGGATCACGACCTCGCTGGCAAAGAGCTTGGGCATTCCGGTGTCGTAATGCTCGACGATGAATTTTTTCAGCTCGACGCTAAAGGGCAGCTCCTGCAGCAAGATGCCGTCGGACTGCGTCAGCACCGCCGTGCTCGACTGCCCGCCCTCGGACACCACCAGGTTGCCCCGGAACGTGGGGTTGCGCTCCGACAGGAAATGCTCGGGCCCGACCTGCGACACCGTGCCGCTGCCGGTGAACGGTGTCTTGCCGCCCAGCCACATCTGCGCGCGCACGATCAGGTCGCCATCGAGCAGGCCGCCCAGGCAAATGAGGACGATGGCGCTGTGCGCGGCGATGTAGCCGATCTTGTGCAAACCACCCGTCTTGGCGGCCACCATCCAGCCTTCGCCCTGGGGCGTGCTGCGCTGCTGCAGGCGCACCTTCCAGCCGCCGCTGACCAGCAGCTGGCCGATGCGCTGCGCTGCGGCCTCGCTGGTGGCGTCAGCCACATCCGCCTGCGCCTTGTGGTGGAAGGCTTGCAGGTTTTGCACCCGGATGTTTTCTTTGTAGTTGCGCAGATCGGCCAGGTACTTGGGCGTGTGGCGCGCCACGCACAGCGAGGTGCTGACGACGAGAAAGCCCAGGATCAGCAAAAACCACCAGGCGCTGTAGACAGCATTGAGCTTGAGCGCCAGGAACAGCTCGGCCCAGAACGGCCCGAACTGGTTGACGTAGTTGACCAGGGGCTCTTGCTGCTTGAGCACGGTGCCGATCACGGAAGCGATACAGATCACCGTCAGCAAAGCGATGGCAAAGCGCATCGAGGACAGCAGCTCGACGCCAGCGCGCAGCGCCTGGGAGCGGGAATGGATGCGAAGGCCGTGGGTGGAATCCGTCATGAAGGGCGCCAAAAATGCAAAAGGCGGAACCATCGACTGCGATGGGCCCGCCTCTCTTGGGATTGCTCGTGGGCGAAAGGTTCCGGGTGCTGCGCGTGGCGCCCCCCGAATTTTGACGCGAATCAATAACTATCAGCGCAACCCGGCAATGTAGTCCGACACGGCCTTGATTTCGCGGTCCGTCATCTTGGCGGCGACGCCGGCCATTTGCGGGCTGTTGGCGCGCTTGCCGTCACGGAAGGCGTTGAGCTGCACGGTGGTGTATTCAGCGTGCTGGCCCGACAGGCGCGGGTACTGGGCCGGAATGCCAGCACCGTTGGGGCTGTGGCAGCCGGCGCAGGCGGCAATGTGGCGATCCTGCAGGCCGCCGCGATAGATGCGCTCGCCCAGGCCGACGAGCTCCTTGTCTTGCGCGGCGCCGGGCTTGGCCTGCTGCGTGGCAAGCCAGGCGGCGACGTTCTTCACATCCTCGTCCGAGAGGATGGCGGCCATGCCGGCCATGATGGCGTCGGCGCGCTTGCCGGACTTGAATTCCTGCAGCTGCTTGGCCAGGTATTCAGGGTGCTGCTGCGCCAGGCTGGGCTGGGTTGGGATGGCCGAATTGCCATCGGCACCATGGCAGGCAGCGCACACGGCAGCGTAGCTGGCCTCCCCTTTGGTCAGGTCGGGCTTGGCCGGGGCCTGGTCGGCAGCAAAAGCGGAGAGTGCGGGGGCCACCAGAGCGGCAGCTGTCAGCAAGGAGGCGAGCAACTTCATATCGAGGGCAGTCTGGTTATGTCATGTCAGGGAAAATCCGCGCAATTCTACAATGAGGGATTACGGCATCCCCATCTCCCATGACCAAGCTTTGCGCTGCATCTAATGCAGCCCCTTCCCCCCTCGGCGTACCCGACGCAAAAACTGCCATGGGCTGGATGCACACGGCGCGCTTTTTCACCACCGCTGCGCAGTTGCACCAGTTGCCGCCCGTCGAGGTGCCGGAGTTTGCCTTCGTCGGCCGCTCCAACGCCGGCAAGTCCACCTGCATCAACACCTTGACGCAGCAACGCCAGCTGGCCTTCGCCTCCAAAAAACCCGGACGCACGCAGCACATCAACCTCTTTGCCCTGGGCAAGCAAGGCGTGACGGACGCCGTGCTCGCCGACCTGCCGGGCTACGGCTACGCCGCCGTCTCGCGCAGCGACAAGCAGCGCTGGCAGCAGGTGATGGCCAACTACCTCGTCAGCCGCAAGGGTCTCACGGGCATCGTGCTGCTGTGCGATCCGCGCCTGGGGCTGACCGAGCTCGACGAGGCGCTGCTCGAAGTGGTGCGCCCGCGCGTCGAAGCGGGGCTGAAGTTTTTGGTGCTGCTGACCAAGGCCGACAAGCTCACCCGCGCCGAGCAGGCCAAGGTGCTGTCGATCACGCGCCTGAACGCCGGCGGCGGCGAGGTGCGCCTGTTCTCCGCACTGAAAAAACAGGGCGTGGAAGACGTGGCGCAGCTGCTGTGGCAATGGGCACACCCGCCACAGACCGAGGCCGCCCAGGCCCCCGAGGTTCAGGACAGTGCGCCCACGCCAGACAATCCGGAACAACTATAAAAATGATAGCTGCTAGCGCTTACTGGATAAGCGCTAGTGCCATAAAACACCCTCAATAAACCGGCCCCTGCCCCTCAGGCCGGGTCTTGAAGCGCTTGTGCACCCAGTAGTACTGGCCCGGCATGGTGGCGATGGCCGCTTGCAGCTCGCGATTCATGCGCGTGGTGTCGGCCACCACGTCCTCGGTCGGGAAGTTGGCCCAGGCCGGGGTGATCTCGGCCACGTAGCCGGTGGGCGTCATGCGCGTGTACATGCCCAGCACCTTGGCGCGACCCAGGCGCGCAAAGCGCGAGAGCGAGGGCACGGTGGCCGCCTGCTGGCCAAAGTACGGCACGAAGATCGACTCCTTGGCGCCAAAGTCCATGTCCGGCAGCAGGTACAGCAGCCCCCCCTGGCGCAGGTTGGCGATGATGGGCTTGACGCCGTCGGCGCGGTTGAGCATCCGCACCTCGCCAAAGCGCTGGCGCCCGGCCATGAACCAGGCGTCGATCGCGGGATTGGGGTGGGTGGAAAAAATCGAGGTGAAGGCCCGTGCCGTGTGCAGCGGCAGCGCCAGGCCGCCAGCGTCCATGCCGTAGAAGTGCGGCGCGAACAAGATCGTCGGCGTCGTGCCGTCGAGCTCGTGCAGCGCCCCTTGCAGCTGCACGCGCTGCGCCACCACCGCCTGCGGCGCCGACCACAGCCAGCTGCGATCGAGCCAGGCCTGGCAGAAATACACAAAGGTCTGGCGCGCCCAGGCGCGGCGCTGGGCGGCGCTGGCCTCGGGGTAGCACAGCTGCAGGTTGCGCAGCGCCACGCGCCGGCGCGGCCACACCAGCAGGTACAGCAGCTGCCCCAGCAGCCAGCCCAGGGCGCGCAGCCACGGCAGCGGCAGCCGGGCCAACGATTGCATGAACCAGATGCCGGCGCGCGCCATCATGCCTGGGCCTCCGCGCGCGGCTGCTTGTAGCGCGCATAGCCCCACAGGTACTGCTGCGGGCATTGGCGGATGGTGGCCTCCATCGCCTGGTTGAGCTGCAGCACGGCAGCGTCGAGCTGATCGGACAGGGGCACAGGCAATTCCTCCAGAATCAAGGTGTAGCCACGGCCCCAGGCGCGGCGCTCGCAGCGCGCCAGCAGCACGCGGGCACCGGTTTGCTGCACCAGGCGCGCCGCCAGGGTCATGGTGTAGGCCGGGCGGCCAAAAAACGGCGCCCACTGGCCCTGGCCCTCGGGCGGAACCTGGTCGGGCAGCAGGCCCACGGCCTGGCCCCGGCGCAGCGCCTTGAGCATCTGGCGCACGCCCGAAAGATCGGTCGGCACCGCCTGCACCCCCGGACGGTTGCGCGCGGTGCGCATGATGGCGGCGAGCCAGGGCTGGCGTGCCGGCCGGTAGAGCACGGTGATGGCACCATGCGCACCCGCCCAGCGCTGCGCCGCCGCCTGCACCGAGAGTTCAAAGCAGCCCAGGTGCGGCGTCAGGAACACAATGCCCCGCCCGGCCGCCCAGGCGCGCTCGACGCACTCGGCATTCACGATGTCGCAGGCCGGCAGCGCCCCGAGCCACAGACGCGGCAGCTCGGCCGTCATCCGCCCGGCGTGGGCCACGGCGGCGCGCACCTGGGCCAAGCGGTAGCCCGCCTGCTGCGCATTGGCCACGAACCGGCGCCGGTACGTGGCCGACGCTACAAACACCACCCAGCCCAGGGCCGCGCCCAGGCCGTGCAGCAGCCACAAAGGCCACAAGGACAAAAACCGGAAGATCAAAGGCATTAAAATACGAGCTTGGTCGCCGAGTTAAATGAGCAACTTGCAGGGCGACGGTAAACAAAACTGCTAAAGCGTTCGCCAGGCTCCAGGAGCAAGGGCAACGCCCAAAATGCTGCAACCTGTGGAGTTTATTCAAATGGCGAACGACTTTCTCTTCACCTCCGAATCCGTCTCTGAAGGCCACCCCGACAAGGTCGCCGACCAGATCTCGGACGCCATCCTCGACGCGATTTTTCAGCAAGACCCGCGCTCGCGCGTCGCTGCCGAGACGCTGTGCAACACCGGCCTGGTGGTGCTCGCCGGTGAAATCACCACCAACGCCCACGTGGACTACATCCAGGTGGCGCGCGACACCATCAAGCGCATCGGCTACGACAACACCGACTACGGCATCGACTACAAAGGCTGCGCCGTGCTCGTGGCCTACGACAAGCAGAGCAACGACATCGCCCAGGGCGTGGACCATGCGTCAGACGACCACCTCAACACCGGCGCCGGCGACCAGGGCCTGATGTTCGGCTACGCCTGCGACGAGACGCCCGAGCTCATGCCCGCGCCGATCTACTACGCGCACCGCCTGGTCGAACGCCAGGCGCAGCTGCGCAAAGACGGCCGCCTGCCCTTCCTGCGCCCCGACGCCAAGAGCCAGGTGACCATGCGCTACGTCGATGGCAAGCCGCACAGCATCGACACCGTGGTGCTGTCTTCCCAGCACAGCCCCGAGATGAGCGACGGCGCCAAGATGAAGCCGGCCTTCATCGAGGCGGTGATCGAAGACATCATCAAGCCCGTGTTACCCAAGGAGTGGATCACGGCGGACACCAAGTACCTCATCAACCCCACCGGCCGCTTCGTCATCGGCGGCCCGCAGGGCGACTGCGGCCTGACCGGACGCAAGATCATTGTGGACACCTACGGCGGCGCCTGCCCGCACGGCGGCGGGGCTTTTTCCGGCAAGGACCCGACGAAGGTGGACCGCAGCGCCGCCTACGCCGCGCGCTACGTGGCGAAGAACATCGTCGCCGCCGGCCTGGCGCGCCAGTGCCAGATCCAGGTGGCCTACGCCATCGGCGTGGCGCGGCCGATGAACATCACCGTCTACACCGAAGGCACGGGCGTGATCCCGGACAGCGAACTGGCCAAGCTGGTGCACGAGCATTTCGACCTGCGACCCAAGGGCATCATCCAGATGCTCGACCTGCTGCGCCCCATCTACAGCAAGACCGCCGCCTACGGCCACTTCGGCCGCGAGGAGCCCGAGTTCACCTGGGAGAGGACGGACAAAGCCCAAGCGCTGCGGGCAGCGGCTGGGCGATGAGCCCAGCATTTGCCGCCAGGCAAATCTTGGGCTTTGGGGCGAAGTTCATATCGCGCAGCGATGTGAACGCAGACCACAAGGCTGCCGCGCTGCGGGCAGCGGCTGGGCTGTAAGCCAACGCCACGACGTCCATGGCCCGGGTCAAGCCTCAGTTCTGGCGCGACCCGGCCCTGCCTTTTGCAGAGTCCCGCCGCTCCCAGCACAGCCGGGCCTGCTACCGCGCCCACAGCCATGCCACGCTGTCCATCGGCGTGGTCGATGCGGGTGAGAGCATCTTTTGCAGCGGTGAACACAGCACGCCGCTCGCAGCGGGCAGCCTGGTAAGCGTACCGGCCGGCTGTGTGCACGCCTGCAACCCGACGCCGGGCCGCACCTGGAGCTACCAGATGCTGCACCTTGATACGGCCTGGGCGGCGCAGGTGTTGCAGCAAGGCAGCGCCACCTGCCTACCGCAGCAAGCCCATGTCGTGCATTCGGCAGTGGCCTATGACGCGTTTTGCGCACTCAATACCACGCTGTTCTCCAACGCCCCCAGCGCACACAAGTTCCGGACCCTGGTGGATTTTTTGCGGCACGGCGCCTGGCGACAGGATGCCGCGCCCGTTTCCCGGCGCGCCCAACCCTCGCCTGCCGTCGCGCGCGTACTGGCGGCACTGCACGCGCGCCCCTGCGACCCCTGGCCACTGACTGCGCTGGCGCAGCTCGCAGGCATGACGCCCCAGGCGCTGACACGGGCAATGCGCGCGGCCACGGGCCTCACCCCCCACGCCTACCAGATCGATCTGCGCATCAACGCCGCCCGGCAGCACCTGCGCGCGGGCGAGCCCCTGGCCACCGTGGCCCACGCAGTCGGCTTTTACGACCAGAGCCACTTTCACCACAGCTTCCAGGAGCGCGTGGCAGCCACCCCGCACAGCTACCAACGCCACGAACAGGGCAGCTGATACGGTCAATTCGGCAGGTTCTTTTTTTCCAAGACGCCCGCGCCACCGCGCCCGACACTGCGCCGTGCGGTGCACCGGGCACCGCACCGAAACCAAGGAGCAAGGCGCGGATGTGGGAACAATTTTGGATGGTCGCCGGGGCGCATTTCCTGGCCCTGCTGAGTCCGGGCCCGGACTTTTTCCTGA
>JAJTBK010000487.1 GCA_021286965.1 Comamonadaceae bacterium
TACTACGAGGCTGCACCGGGGCGGCAGTGGATGGCGGGCCTGAGCGCCTCCTACCAATTCTGACCATGGCACCCGCCGAAGACCTGCGCGCCCTCCAGCCCTGGCTGGAGGCCCAGCCGTTCTTCCTGCTGGGCTCGGCCAGCGCGGCGGGCGACTGCGACTGCTCGTACCGCGGGCGCCAGACCGAGGGCGGGGCCGAGCCGCTGCTGCGCGTGGCGGACGGCACGCGGCTGGTCTTTCCCGACTACCCGGGCAACAACCTGTTCAACACCATCGGCAACCTGCTGGAACACCCCGCGCTGGCGCTGCTGTTCGTCGATTTCGCGCGGCAGTCCACCGTGCTGGTGCAGGGGCGCGCCACGCTCGCCGGGCCCGACCCGGACTGGCCCACGGCGGCGCGCACCATCGCCGTCACCGCCTGCCGCGTGCTGCGCGCGCCGGTGGCCGGGCTGCCGCACCTCGTTCCCGCCTGATCCGCACGCCAGGAGCGACCATGCGCATCGTCCTCGAAGACCCCGACGGCCCCGGCATCTTCCATGCCGGCGAGCGCGCGGCGCACGCGCGCTTCGGCGTGCAGGCGCAGGCGCGCGAGCTGCAGGGCACGGTGGCCAGCCAGCTGAGCGCGGGCAACGCCCGCTTCATGGCCGGCCAGCCGTTCTTCTTCGCCAGCGTGCGCGAGGCCGACGGCGCCGTCTTCACGCAGATGCTGGCCTGCGTGGCAACAGCCCAGGGCACCTACCCGCTGGTGGCGTTCGGCGACGCGCAGACCTTCTACTTCCTGCTCGGCGAGGCGGCCGGCGAGCGGTTCTGGCAGGCCGTGGTGCCGGGCGACAGCAAGGCGGGCATGGTGTTCGTGGACTTTGCGCGCCGCGCGCGCCTGCGCGTCAACGGCAGCCTGCAGCTGGCGCCGCCGGACGCACTGCCGGGCTTTGCGTGCCCGCCGGGCCATCGGCTGGTGCAGGCCCGCGTGGCGCAGGCCTATGCCAACTGCCAGGCACGCATCGTGCGCCTCCAGATGGCCTGACACCGGCGGCACCGGCCGCGCCAGCGGCACATTTCTTGCTGCCAATAAACCCTGCGCGGCCTGCAGGTTGCCAAACCCCAGTACCGTTCGGACAATTGCCGGAGCAGACACCCCGGCCCCGGCGCGCACGGGCCGTACGCCAGAGACCATAAAAAAGATGGAAACACGTATTTCCATACCCAGGAGACATTCATGGGCACCATGCCGACCCGGCCATCCGAGATGGCCGTGCAGACACCACCGCCGCCACCGGATGCCATCACGGTCATCCACGAGGCCAACCAGCGCTCGCGCGCGTTTGGCGTCTGCACCGATGACGCGCCTGACTTCACCCGCCTCGGCATCGGCCATCTGAAGGACTCCCTGGAGGAAAACCGCTTCCTGTTCCAGCACGCCGTGCCGGTGATGGAGACGCTGCGCGGGCAGATCGCCAACACCCACAGCATGGTGCTGCTGACCTCGGCCCAGGGCATGGTGCTGCACTCCATGGGCGACAGCGACTTCCTGGAAAAAGCCAGCGAGGTGGCGCTGGTGCCGGGCATGGACTGGAGCGAGAAGACCAAGGGCACGAACGCCATCGGCACGGCCCTGGCGGCGCAGCAGGCCGTCACCGTGCATGGCGACCAGCATTTCATGCGCACCAACCATGCGCTGACCTGCTCGTGCGCGCCCATCCTCGACCCCTACGGCGAGATCGTCGGCGCGCTCGACGTCACGGGCGATCACCGCAGCTACCACCAGCACACGCTGGCGCTGGTGCGCATGTCGGCGCAGATGATCGAGAACCACATGTTCGCGAGCAGCTTCCCGAAGGCGGTGCGCCTGCACTTCCACGCGCGCCCCGAATTCCTGGGCACGCTGGTCGAGGGCATCGCCGCCTTCACGCCCGAGGGGCGCTTTCTGTCGGCCAACCGCAGCGCGCAGTTCCAGCTCGGCATGTCGTTCGGCGCGCTGCAGGCGCACACCTTTTCGTCGCTCTTCAACCTGCCGATGTCGGCGCTGTTCGAGCTGTTCGCCGGCAGCGCCGCCACGCCGCACCAGCTGTGCCTGCACAACGGCGTGTCCGTCTGGTGCCGCACCGAGGTCAAGCCCGCCAGCCCCTGGGCCACGCCCATCGTCTCGCCGCTGGCCGAGGCTGGCACGCCGCCGGCGCGCAGCGCCCCGGCGGCAGTGCCCAAGGGGCAGCTGTCGTCGCTGCAGTACCTCGACACGGGCGATGCGCAGCTGTCGGGCGTCATCGCCAAGCTGCGCAAGGTGGTCGATCGCGACATTCCCGTGATGATCCTGGGCGAGACCGGCACCGGCAAGGACCTGCTGGCGCAGGCCATCCACCACGACTCGGCGCGCGCACGCCAGCCCTTCGTGGCCGTCAACTGCGCATCCATTCCCGACACGCTGATCGAGGCCGAACTCTTCGGCTACGAGGAGGGCGCCTTCACCGGCGCGCGCAAGAAGGGCGCGCCCGGCAAGATCCTGCAGGCGCACGGCGGCACGCTGTTCCTCGACGAGATCGGCGACATGCCCCGGCACCTGCAGGCGCGCCTGTTGCGCGTGCTGCAGGAGCGCAAGGTCAGCCCCCTGGGCGCGGGCAAGGAGGTGGAGGTGGACGTCACCGTCATCAGCGCCACGCACAAGAACCTCAAGGAGCTGATCGCGCGCGGCGACTTCCGCGAAGACCTGTACTACCGCCTCAACGGCCTGGTCGTGCGCCTGCCGGCGCTGCGCGAGCGCAGTGACTTCGACGCCGTGGTGAAGAAGGTGCTGCACGCACTCGAAGGCAACGCCCACATCACCATCGCCCCACAGGTGATGGAGCTGCTGCAGGCCTACCACTGGCCGGGCAACGTGCGCCAGCTGCACAACCTGCTGCGCACGGCCTGCGTGATGGTGGACGAGGACTGCACCATCCGCCTGGCCCACCTGCCGGACGATTTTCTGGACGAGCTGCGCACACCCCTGCGCCCCCTGGCCATGCCGCTGCCGACGCCAGAGCTGCCCCTGGTGCCCAGCGTGGGCGCACCGCCGCTGGGCGCCGACGACCTGGGCGAGGACGGCCACAGCCTACAGGACGTGACCATCAACGCCATGGCACAGATGTTGCGACTGCACAAGGGCAATGTGTCGGCAGCGGCGAAGGCGCTGGGCGTTTCGCGCAACACCATCTACCGCAAGAAGAACCTGCTGCCGCCCGATCTGCTCGATTGATCGGCCCATGCCCGGGCCGCCCAGGAGGTTTTCCGTGCCGCAGCCCCGTTACGACCGTTTTTCCGTTGTCCTGCATTGGCTCCTGGCGGTGCTGATCGTCGGGCAGATCGCCCTCGGCCTGTGGATAACCGGGCTGCCCAAGGACGACAGCGGCCTGCGTGCCGCGTGGTTCAACGTGCACAAGTCCTGGGGCATGGTGCTGGGCCTGCTCATCGTGCTGCGCCTGGCCTGGGCGCTGCTGCGCCCGCGCGTGGCCGCATTGCCGCAGGCACGGCCCCTGCAGCTGGCCGCCAGCGGCGCGCACCGGTTGCTGTATGCACTCATGCTGGCGGTGCCGCTGTCGGGCTTTTTCGGCTCGGTGTTCTCCGGTTATCCGATCCGCTTCTTCGGCCTTGCGCTGCCCAGGCTGGCAAGCCGCTGGGACGGCGCCAAGGAGCTGCTCAGCAGCGTGCACCACTGGAGCGCCAGTGCGCTGGTGCTGCTCGTGGCCCTGCACCTGCTCGCTGTCCTGTACCACCAGTGCATCGCCAGGGACGCCCTGCTGCGGCGCATGGGCTGGGGTGGCCCGGACGCCCCATAGGCATGGAACTTGTATGCCTGCAGCCACCCGGGCCTGGGCCCGCCTGGCGGCAGTGCACGGTTGCTCCACAGTGCAACACTTTCTGTCACGCCGGCAGCCGCGCTTGTCCCGCACCCGCCAACCTACCGGAGACATCTTCATGGCAAGTACGCTGCACCATCCGCCACACCGCCTGCGGCCACGGGCCTGGGCCCTGCTGGCACTGGCACCCGCCCTGGCGGCACAGGCCGCAGGCGTGCCCGACAGGGTCTATGTGTCCAACGAGAAAGACCACCGGCTGCAGGTGTTCAACACCCAGGGCGACCGCCTGGGCGAGATCGCCGTCTGCCAGCGCCCGCGCCACATGATGTTCCTGCCCGGGCACGCGCAGCTCATCGTCAGCTGCGGCGACAGCGACCAGCTGGGCATCGTCGACCTGGCGGCGGGCAGGCTCGTGGCCACCGTGCCCGTGGGCGAGAGCCCGGAGATCTTCGACCTGAGCCCCGATGGCAAGACGGCCTACGTGTCGATCGAGGACGACAACGTGCTCGCAGCCTACGACATCGCCAGCAAGAAGCCGCTGTTCCAGGTGCCCACCGGCAAGGAGCCCGAGGGCGTGCTGGTCACCCCCGATGGCCGGTTTGCCTACGTCACCTCCGAGGCCGCCGATGCGGTGCACCTCATCGACCTGGGCCAGCACAAGGTCGTGAAGACCATCAAGACCGGCAAGCGCCCGCGCCGCCTGGTGCTGCTGGCCGCCGCCAACGAACTCTGGGTGAGCAACGAGCTGGAGGCCTCGGTGGCCGTGATCGACACCACCAGCCAGCAGGTCAAGTACAAGATCGCCTTCAGCGTGCCGGGCGTGCCCCAGGCCGACATCACCCCCGTGGGCATGGCCGTCAGCCCGGACGGCGCCAGCGTCTGGGTCGGCCTGGGCCGCGCCAACCGCGTGGCGCGCGTGAACGCGGCCGACAAGACCGTCACGCACCAGGTGCCCGTGGGCCGGCGCGCCTGGGGCCTGGCCATGCACCCGGATGGCAAGACGCTGTACGTGGCCAACGGCCTGTCGGACGAGCTGACGCTGATCGACACGGCCGCCGCCCAGCCGCTGCGCACCGTGCCCACGGGGCGTACGCCGTCGAGCGTGCTGGTCGAACCATGAGGAATACGCCCCCACGCTCCGCCGCTGCGCGGGTCGCTGCCCCCCGAGGGGGCCGCTTTTCATCTTGGGGCGGCCCGGCGATGAAAAAACCTCTACAGCTTTTAGCTGCCTGCACCGTGCTGTCGTACTGCCTGCCGCTGCAGGCCGCCGCCGCGCGCAAGGTGACGCTGGCCGTGATCTCCGTGGCCGACGACGCGCGCTATGCCAAGCGGCGCCTGGAGCTGGCCTACCCTGGCCAGCCCCAGGGCCGGGCCTTGCAAGGCGTGGAGTTGGCCGTCCAGGACGCGGCACTGGAGTTGCAAGACGCAGGCGTGGAACTGAGCGTGCACGACCTGGTGCTGCCCAGTGCCGCCGACCTGCCCCGGGCGCTGCAGGAGCTCAAGGCAGAGCAGGTCGCGCACATCGTCGCCGACCTGCCGGCAAAACCGCTGCGCGCGCTGGTGCGCAGCGCCCCGGCGGCCCTTGGCGACGTGATGCTTTTCAACACCGGCCTGGCGGACGACAGCCTGCGCGGCGCGGGCTGCGCCCCGCAGCTGCTGCACACCGCCCCCAGCCAGCAGATGGAGGCCGACGCCCTGGCCCAGTTCCTGGCCGCGCGCCAATGGCGCAAGCTGCTGCTGCTGCAGGGCACGCAGCCGGGCGACGCACCGCTGGCGGCCGCCTGGGCGCGGGCGCTCCAGCGCCACGGCCTGGAGGCCGTGCAGAGCAAGACCTTCAAGCTCGGCGGCGAGGCGCACGAGCGCGACCTGGCCAACGTGCGCCAGCTCACGAGCGAACCCGGCTATGACGTGGTGGCCGTGCTCGACAGCGACGGCGAATTCGCACGCGGCGTGCCCTACGCCACGCAATGGCCGCGCCCCGTGGTCGGCGCGGCCGGCCTGGTAGCGCAGGCCTGGCATCCGCAGTGGCAGCGCTATGGCGGCGCGCAGCTCAACCGGCGCTTCGCCAAGTTTGCGCAGCGCCCCATGCAGGGGCCGGACTGGGCCGCCTGGATGGCGGGCAAGGCCGTGGCCGCCGTGCTGGTGGATGCGCCCCAGTCCAGCGTGGCGCAGCAGCTCCAGCAACTGCGCAGCGGCGCGGTGGCGCTCGATGGCTTCAAGGGCCAGCGCCTGACGTTCCGCCCCTGGGATGGGCAGCTGCGCCAGCCCGTCCTGCTGTCCCACGGTGACGCCGTCGCCGCCATGGCGCCGCTGGGTGCATGGCTGCGTGCCAGCGCGCCGCTGGACACCCTGGGGGCGGATGCTGCCGAAAGCACCTGCAAAAACTAAGCAAAAACGGCTCTAGCCCTTGTGTAGCAAGCGCGAGCAGCTATCAAAAAAGAAGGAGAACATCCATGGCGAAGCGCCGCGACCTTCTGCAGGCAGGGCTGTGGGGCCTGACCGCCTTGCCCACATGGGCCATGGACGATCCCACCGGGGGCGATCCCCTGGGCTCGATGCAATGGCCCGATCTGCGCCGGAAATACGCCCAGGACGCCCCCTTGCGCTTCACCGACGCCGTGCGGGTGCTCACGCCCGCCTTTGCCGACGACGCGCTCAACGTGCCGCTGCAGATCGACGCCCGCGCGCTGCAGGCGCAGGGCGGCGGCATTGCCCGGATGACCGTCATTGCCGACCGCAACCCCATCCGCGAGGTGCTGACGTTCGAGCCGCTGCGCGCGCTGCCGCTGCTGGCGTTTCGCCTGCGGCTGGAGCAGGCCTCGCCGATCCGCTGCCTGGTGCAGACGCAGGACGGCCATTGGCACGTCGGCGGGGCCATGGCGCAGGCGGCGGGCGGCGGCTGCACCGTGCCCGGCGTGACGCGCGCCAACGGCTCCTGGAGCCAGACGCTCAACCAGGTGCAGGCGCGCTTTTTCACCAACCTGGCCGACGCCAGCCGCCGCCTGCGCCTGCAGGTCATGCATCCCATGGACACCGGGCTCGTCGCGGGCATTCCGGCGTTCTACATCGAGCAGCTGGAACTGCGCGACGCCAGCGGCCAGCCCTGGTGGCGCCTGGCGCTGCACGAACCGGTATCGGAAAACCCGCTCATCACCCTGGAGATGCCGAGCGAAGGCCCGCGCGCGTTCCGCCTGCTGGGCCAGGACAACAACGGCAACCGCATCGATGCCGAGGTGCGCGCATGAAAGCCCTCTGCACCGCCCTGCTGGCACTCGCCTGCACCTGCACCGCCCTGGCCCAGGCAACGCCCCCCAGCCCGGGGCAACGGCCTGACAGGGCCACGCTCGACTACCACCTGCAGCCGCGCCGGATCGCCGCCGACACCTGGGTCATCGAGGGGGCGGTGGCCGACTTCCTGCCCGCCAACGGCTGCAACATCATCAACACCGCCTTCATCGCCACGGGCGAGGGCGTCGTCGTCATCAACACCGGGCCCTCGCGCCTGTATGGCGAGCAGCAGCGCCGGGCCATCGCCGCCGTCACGCCGCAGCCCGTGCGCAGGGTGCTCAACCTGAACCTGCACCCCGACTATTTCTTTGGCAACCAGGCCTGGGCCGACGTGCCGCCCCAGGCGCTGGCCGGCAGCATCGCCGGTATGCACGCCGAAGGCGCGGGCTACGCCGACAACCTGTACCGCCTGTGCGGCGACTGGATGCAGGGCACCGAGCCCACCCCTGCGCGCGAGACGCTGCAGCCCAAGGCTTTCACCCTGGGCACGCACCGCCTGGAGCTGCGCCGCCTGCAGGGCCACACGCGGGATGACCTGGTGCTGCTCGACACCAGCACCGGCGTGCTGTTTGCCGGCGGCCTGGTGTTCGCCGAGCGCGTGCCGACCACGCCGCACGCCGATCCCGCCCAGTGGCGGCACAGCCTGGACACCCTGGAGCAATGGCAGCGCCAGGGCCAGTTCCAGCTGCTGGTGCCCAGCCATGGCCCTGTGGCCAAGGGCGTGCAGGGCATCGCCCAGACACGCGACTGGCTGCAATGGCTCACGGCCCTGCTGCAGGACAGCGCCCGGCAGGGCGTGGACCTGAGCGAGCTGCTGCGCACGCCCGTGCCCACCCGGTTCGCCGGCTGGGCGGCGCAGCCCGCCGAGCTGCAGCGCAGCCTGGTGCAGTGGTACCCCGCGTATGAGCGGCGGGCGCTGCTGCCAGCACCGCCATGAAGTGACGGCTTGTTGCCTTTTGGAGCAACCGGTGCACCAGGCGTTGTGCCACAGAACAAAGCCGCCGCCTGCAAACCCCCTGGGGCCATGCGGCAGACACCGTGCCGCGTGGCCCTTGTGCTTCGTGGCACAGATATTGCCCTGTCCTGCGTGGCCAAGGGTTTTGCGCCTCCACCTGGGCATGGTGTCCGGGCATGGCTTTTCTGACAACGCAGGAGACAGACGATGAAACGCACACTACTGAACTTGATGCTGCTGCTCGCCGCCAGCCAGGCCGGCGCCGTGGTGACCGACCAGATGATCCACGACGACGCAAGCACCCCCGACGACGTGCTGAGCTGGGGCATCGGCACGCAGGGGCAGCGCTTCTCCGCCCTCACCGGCATCAACGAAGGCAACGTCAAGCGGCTGGCGCCCGTCTGGGCCATGTCGTTTGGCGGCGAGAAGCAGCGCGGCCAGGAAAGCCAGCCGCTGGTGCTCAACGGCAAGATGTTCGTCACCGCCTCGTACTCGCGCATCTTTGCGCTCGACTCCAAGACCGGCAAGAAGCTCTGGAAGTACGAGCACCGCCTGCCCGAGGGCATCATGCCCTGCTGCGACGTGGTCAACCGGGGCGCCGCGCTGTACGACAACCTGGTGATCTTCGGCACGCTGGACGCGCAGCTGGTGGCGCTGAACCAGGACACGGGCAAGGTGGTGTGGCGCGAGAAGATCGACGACTACCAGGCCGGCTACAGCTACACCGCCGCGCCGCTGGTGGTCGATGGCATGGTGATCACCGGCAACTCGGGCGGCGAGTTCGGCGTGGTCGGCCGCGTCGATGCGCGCGACGCCAAGACCGGCAAGCTGCTGTGGACGCGCCCCACCGTCGAAGGCCACATGGGCTACAAGGACGGCAAGGAAAACGGCATCACCGGCACGCCGGGTGCCACCTGGCCGGGCGAGACCTGGAAGACCGGCGGCGCCTCCACCTGGCTGGGCGGCAGCTACGACCCCAAGACCGGCCTGGCCTACATCGGCACCAGCAACCCCGGCCCCTGGAACAGCCATGTGCGCAAGGGCGACAACCTGTACTCCGCCTCCACCCTGGCGCTGGACGTGAAGACCGGCAAGATCGTCTGGCACTACCAGAGCACGCCGAACGACGGCTGGGACTTCGACGGCGTGAACGAATTCATCACCTTCGACATGGACGGCAAGCGCGTCGGCGCCAAGGCCGACCGCAACGGCTTCTTCTACGTGCTGGACGCGGCCAACGGCAAGCTGCTCAACGCCTTCCCCTTCGTGAAGAAGATCACCTGGGCCACGGACATTGACCTGAAGACCGGCCGCCCCAACTTCGTCGCCGAGAACCGCCCTGGCGACCCCACGGCCGGCGAGACCGATGGCAAGAAGGGCAAGTCGGTCTTTGCCGCCCCTGGTTTCCTCGGCGGCAAGAACCAGATGCCCATGGCCTACAGCCCCAAGACCGGCCTGTTCTACGTGCCCACCAACGAATGGGGCATGGAGATCTGGAACGAGCCCATCACCTACAAAAAGGGCGCGGCCTACCTGGGCGCGGGCTTCACCATCAAGCCGCTGTTTGACGACCACATCGGCTCGCTGCGCGCCATCGACCCCAAGACCGGCAAGGTGGCCTGGGAGGTGAAGAACGAGGCCCCGCTGTGGGGCGGCGTGCTGGTCGCCGGCGACCTGGTGTTCTGGGGCACGCCCGAGGGCTACCTCAAGGCCGCCGACGCCAAGAGCGGCAAGGTGGTGTGGCAGTTCCAGACCGGCTCGGGCGTCGTCGCCCCGCCCATCACCTGGACGCAGGACGGCGAGCAGTACCTGAGCGTGGTCTCGGGCTGGGGCGGCGCCGTGCCGCTGTGGGGCGGCGAGGTGGCCAAGAAGGTCAACTTCCTGGAGCAGGGCGGCAGCGTCTGGACCTTCAAGGTCATGAAGTAATGCGCCGCTAGCGCAACACAGCGCCCCGGTGCCCGCCGGGGCGCGCCCCTTCCCTCGTCAACCCGACACAGCGGCTGCCTGCAGCGCTGTGCAGCCCTTGTTGTGCCCATGAAAACCGACCCACTGCAACCACGCCGCCTGTGGCTGGCCCTGGCTGCCGCCTTTCCCTCCCTCGCGGCGGCCCAAGCCGTCGATATCGACAAGGTTCACCGCCTGCCGCAAGTCGAGGTCGTGCACCAGGCGCCACTGCCCGGCCTGGATGTATCCGTCGAGGAATACCCCGGCAATGCGCAAATGCGCAGCGACGCGCAGATCGAACGCTCCGGCGCCACCAATCTGGCCGATTTTCTCAACCGCAGCATGCCCAGCGTCGTCAATGCCGACATCCAGGGCAGCCCCTACCAGATCGACCTGAGCTACCGTGGCCACCGCCTGTCGCCCCTGCTCGGCTCTCCCCAGGGCCTGTCGGTGTACATGGATGGGGTGCGCATCAACCAGCCTCTGGGCGACGTGATGGACTGGGATCTGGTGCCCGAGATGGCATTGGCCGACGTGGCCATCATCCCCGGCTCCAACCCTTTGTACGGCCTCAACACCCTGGGCGGAGCCCTGGTGCTGGGCACCAAGTCGGGGCTCACGCACCCGGGCACGGAGCTTGATGTCTCGTTTGGCAGCCATGCACGCAAGCGCGTCGAGTTCGGCCATGGCGCGCAGTGGGGCGATGGCTGGCACGGCTATGTCGCCGGCAGCTGGTTCGACGAGAACGGCTGGCGCGAGCGCTCGCCGGGCCACCTGGGCAATCTGTTCCTCAAGCTCGGGCGCAACCGGGGCGACACCTCGTGGGCGCTGAGCTACACCTACGGCCGCAGCAAGCTGACCGGCAACGGCCTGCTCAACCAGAGCCTGTACGACATGCAGCGCAACGCCGGCTACACCTTCTACGACCAGACGCGCAACCAGGGCCAGCTGCTCAACTTCCAGCTGACGCACGCCATCACCCCGAACGACCAGCTGTCGCTGGTCGCCTGGCACCGCTTTGCACGCCGTAACGGCAGCAACGGCGACGTGAGCGAAGACTGGGCCGAGTGGATCGAGGATTGCGAAAAAACCACCGCCCCCAGCTGCACCAACCCTGCCGCCCCCGGCTACATGCACCACAACGCCGTACTCAACCAGAACCAGGCACGGTATGCAGAAACCGGCGCGACGCTGCAGTGGACGCGCCAGGCCGGCGCGCACCAGTGGGCCCTGGGCGTGGAGCTGGCGCGCAGCACCGCCGACTACGACCAGTACCAGCAGGAAGCGGTGTTTGACGCCGACCGCGTCACCCAGCCGCTCCCCGGCACGGACCTGGAGCATGAGGTGTCGCTGCGCGGGCGCGGCACGCGCGTGGGCCTGTTCGCCGCCGACACCATCGCCCTGACCGAGCACACGCAGCTGAGCCTGTCGGCACGCTGGAACCACAGCCGCGTGCGCAACGACCTCGGCCACCCCGCGCCCTACGAGCGCGAGAGCTTCAGCTACAGCAAGCTCAACCCGGCCATCGGCATCACGCACGCCTTCACGCCGGCGGCCACCGGCTTTGCCAGCCTGTCGCAGGGCACGCGGATGCCGACGGCGCTCGAGCTCGGCTGCGCCGACCCGGCCCGGCCCTGCACCCTGCCCACCGGCCTGCAGGCCGACCCCTACCTCAAGCAGGTGGTCACGCGCACCCTGGAGCTGGGCGCGCGGCTGCGCCCGGCCGAGGGCGTGCAGCTCACGGGGGCGCTGTTTCGTTCGGTGAACGACGACGACATCGCCTTCATGCGCGCGGGCATCACCCAGGCGGGCTTTTTCAACAACATCGGCAAGACCCGGCGCCAGGGCCTGGAGCTGAGCGGCCGCGTGCAGCGCGGCACCTGGGACGTGCGCGCCAGCTACACCTACCTGGACGCCACCTACCAAAGCAGCGGCGTGCTCTTCGGCCCCCTGAGCACGACCAAGAACCCGAACGCATTCCAGCCCGGCACGCGCATGGCCGCGCTGCCGCGCCATGTGTTCAAGCTCTCGGCCGACTGGCGCGCCACGCCCACCGTCGTCCTGGGCGGCGACTGGCTGGCCGTGGACTCCATGGTGGCCGCCGGCAACGAGAGCGGCACGCGCCCCAAGCTCCATGACGTGGCGGGCTACGGCCTGTTCAACGCCCGCGTCAGCTGGCAGGTCAGCGCCGGCTGGAAAGCCTATCTGCGCATCAACAACCTGCTGGACAAGCGCTACGTCACCTACGCCACGGGCAACGAGGACGCCTTTCCCGGCGGCGTGGTGCTCAAGCCCGGCGACGACATGGGCTCGGCGCGCTTCGTCGCGCCGGGCATGGGGCGCAGCGTCACGGTGGGTATGCGCTACGAATGGCGTTGAGTCCTGGCCTGCGCAATCGCTATGCTTTTGATAGCTTCTCACGCTTGCGGGGCCAGGGTTTCACCCCGATTGGGCTTCCAATGGCTGCCGCCATGCAAAAACCCCGGAGGGCCTGGCGGCCTGCCGGGGTTTTGGGATGGTGCGGCGTTCAGGGCGCGGTCAGCGTCAGGCCATGCTGCTGGAAGATCGCCAGCAGCTCGCCGCTGCTGCGCAGCGATTGCAGGGCCTGCTGCAGGGCCTGGCCCAGGTCCTCGTTTTGGGCCTTGATGGCCATGCCCAGCAGCCAGCCCTGGGCCGGCACCCCGGTCAGCGGAAAGTCGCCCATCTCCAGCTGCCCGGGCTGGGCCTGCGCCTGGAAGAGCGCCGACTCCGCCTGCGCGCGCGTCACGTAGGCGGCAGCGGCCTCGCCGCGCAGCACCGCCTGCACGGCCTGCACGCCGTCGTCGTACAGATGCACCTGTGCGCTCAGCAGGCGGTTGTCGTGCCCGATCAGGGCGCTGGCGGCGCCGGTGCCGCGCTCGGCGGCCAGGGGCACACCCTGGAGGTCGGCCACCCCCGCCACCTGCGGCAGGCGCCGCTTGTCGCGCACCAGCACCACCTGCTCGCGCATGTACGGGGCGAAGATCAGCGCCTGCTTGTTCTGCTGCATGAAGTACTTGTCCACGGGCACATGCAGCATCACGTCGGCCGGGCCGTAGCCCAGGTAGTGGCCCTTCCAGACCATGTTGCGCAGGTCGTCGCCCATGTTCTCGTCGCCGTCAAAGGGCAGCAGGGACAGCTGCAACCCCATGGCGCGCGCCAGGGCCTGCGCCAGCGACACGTCCAGCCCCTGCAGGCCCTGCGGCGACTGCGCCGAAAACGGCGGCAAGGCGTTGTACAGCGCCACCTTGAGCGCGCCGCTGGCGCGGATGCGCGCCAGGGCGCTGGGCTCGTCCTGCGCCTGGGCCGCGCCCACGCCGGCGAGCAGCGGCAGCAGCCCCCGCAGCAGCTGGCGGCGGCCCGGCGATGCGGGTGTGTGGAGTACGCCGTTCATGGTTCGCGCCGCGATTCGAGGTAGGTCTTGATGGCCCACAGGGCCTCTTGGGACAACATGCCCTCGAACGGCGGCATATACACCCGGCCATCGCGCGTGCGGCCCCGGCGCACGGTGCCGATGAAGTAGTCGTTGACCTCCTTGAAACAGGCGTTCTTCTTCAGCGCGTCCGCCAGGCTGGTGCACTCCTCGTCGAGCTTGCGCAGATCCGGGGCAATGCCGCCAGAGATCGCCTCCAGCCCGTGGCAGCGGGCACAGTTCTGGTTGTAGCCGGAGGCGCCGATGCGCACCGCCTCGGCCTGCGCCGCGCCCTGGCTGTAGGGGTTGTCCTCCAGCCATTTCTGCCCCACGGGCGGCAGGGTGCGCGTATCCACCGGCTGCGGGGTCACGTCGCCATGCGCCCAGGCAGCGCCCAGGCCGGCCACCAGCCCCAAAGCGAGGGCCGTGCGTGCCCCCTGGCGGGCCCAGGTCTGAAACACAGAAAGCATTGAATGTCTCCTTGATTGCATAGTGATACCCCACGACAGCAAGAAGCAGGCCACTTCTTGCCGGCAGGCATCCCTCCCACTGCACGCAGGCCACCGTGGCCGCACGGTGTGACAGGTGTTGCTCCGCTTTGGAGCAGTGACCCGCAGCACGGCACGTGCGGGGCTTGGCATTTTTTTTGCTGCATTGCAACGGCCACAGGGCAACCATTGATCCCTGCGAAGCACCCTCGAAAAGACCTGCCATGCACTTTGACGCCGCCTCCAGCGCACTGGAACCGCCCCCCACACTGCCCCGCCTTGCGCGCCACCTGCGCTTGCAATATGAAAGTGCACAGACGCGCTGGGTGCTGCGCGCGCCCGACGGCACGGTGCAGCTCAACGACAGCGCCGCCGAGATCCTGCGCCGCTGCGACGGGCGCCACACTGTGGCCGACATCGTCGGCGAACTCGAAGCGCTGTTCGACACCCAGGGCATCGCCCCGCAGGTGCAGGCGCTGCTTGCCGAGGGGCTGCGCCGTGGCTGGCTCGACTGACGGCTGGCGCTGGTTCGCCGCCTGCGCCCTGCTGTGGCTGCAGCAGCCCGGTGCGGCCCAGCCCACGCCCCCCATGAACGCGCTGGACACCGCCCTGCTCGCCGCCGCCTGCGTCACCTGCCACGGCCCCGGCGGCCGCCCGCCCGCCGGCAGCACCGGCAGCATCCCCAGCCTGCGCGGCCTGGGCCGCGCCGCCCTGCTCGAACGGATGCA